>CALBJF010000275.1 GCA_937892665.1 uncultured euryarchaeote
TAAAGTGGGTTGGAATTCTACATCTTGACCAACGATCGAGTCATCGTTAACGTTGATCGATGATTCATTGAGGAAAAGAATACTCTTCCAATCAAAAACACCATCATATCCAACATCGATTTTCGGCTTGTCAGGATATCCTTCTTCGTAGAAGAGTTCCAGACTATCCAACACAGGTGTGATGTATGGATCTGTTGTTGTCATCGTAACTGCATAACGCAGAACATTACCGGCTCCATCTGTTGAGAAACTCGTTTCAACCATGTTTTCTGCAGGTTGCCAGGTCGTTCCATCATCATTTGATGCCTGAACGGTGAGCGTGGTGGAAGGATCTTGGGAGGCAGTCCATTGAGGTCGAACTTTGCCCACCTTTGTGCCTGTAGGCTTAGCAGGAGAAATCCATGTCCCGCTTGTTTCGTATTCAGTAGAGTATTCTAGATCAACCCACCAAGATACGGCAGTAGAACCGATGAGTGTGGCTTTCCAAACGAGTTCAGTTCCTGGATGTTGGAAATGAACTGTCGTATTTGATTCGACTTGAACCCAATGTGTGCCGTTGTCTGCAGATACCCAATAATCCACCCGGTCACCAATTGAAGCCGCCGACCATAGAGTTTCCATGTTCACTGACAATACGTCTTCAGCAGTATTTATGACGGGTCCAAGCCAAGTGGTGGTACCCGGCGCCGGCGTTGTTTTGTAGATCCAACTCGTACCAAACTCGTGATATGAAGGCGTACTCGACCAGGTCGAATAACCCGAATCAACAGTAAGGAAACGCTGACCATCAAAAAAGAGCCCATAGCCAAGGGAAGAGATACTTCGTATCGAATTCTCTGGAATCAGAGCAGTTGCTGATCCCGAACGTCCCCAAGCTTCCAGTTGATCACGGTCATTGTAATATTGACCATCTTGACATCGCATGAAGAAATGGGTTTCATTCATTTCTAAGCCACGTGCTTGTTGATTACTTACGCCACATTGCCAGATTGAAGAAGAAGAAGTTTGGAATGTAAAGTGTTCATTTCCTCGCTCAAGATTTCCGCTATCATCCTGCTGATAGGATTGTATTCGGCGATTCTGATTATGCAAAATCCAAATGGTATCATCGACTGGATCGTAAGTGATTCCAGTATAATCACCGTTTCCTTGTGGCTGGTATGAGTTTATACAAACCCATTCATTTTCATTGGAGATATCAAACTCTAAGACCCGGTGATAGAGAGTATTGGCGGTTGAACTGTAGAAGTATTTGTATCCTGATAGAACAGCAAAAAGTCGTTCATCATCTGTCACGACCCAGTCTCTGAAGCCGTATTGACCGTAATAGGACGAGGAATGTTTTGAGGGCAATGTACATCCATTTTGATCGAGTGTGATGATACTTTCACGTGTCCCGTTGTTTGGATACAATCGGTGAACAATGTTATGGAATGAAGTCGAAGACCATGTCGAGAGATACAACCAATCATGATGACGAAGCACGGCACCCTGTCCTTGAGCATTCAGGGAGTTAGGGGTTAACTTACGTTGCTGAGAAAAGAGTGCATCGGTTGAGTTGGATGTGTGTGGTTGGCGAACTGCATAGGTGCCATTATCCAACCAAGCAGTGCTAGAGGGATTGACGTCTTCGTCCATGCTGTGGGCATTGAAGGCTTGGCTGACATTGGCCATAGCCAGAGTTAGGTCAGAACTTTTGTTATCAGTATTGGATGCTTCTCCAGCAACCCAATGATCCCGAGTTGTTGTGGGGATAGAAGACCACCCTGTTGCAGATGCTCCGGATAACGTCATTTGCACATCGGTTACTTCTGCACCTTTAGGAAGAGAAATCTTTGCCCCACTGTCAGCATTTCCACCTTGATAGAGAGCAATATATTCCGTCGTTCCGTCACTAAATTCGTAGGTGTGTCGTGCAACTTCTGCGGCTTCTGCATTTTCAATCCAGAGTTCACTGAAGGGAGACATGCTCATGCCCATGAAAAGAGAAAGCATCAGGGCTGCAAGGGTTCGCCTCGAGACAAAGTTAGCACTCATTGATTACACGCAGAACTTGGAACATTATCAAGCGTTCCATTCCATGTCACTAAGTTGTTTGACGTGAATCATACCGGATTGGGGAACTTTCACCCCGACTTCCGTCTTGTTCATCATCGTTAACTTCGAACCAATCAACCATCCAATCGCCATCAGTATCCCAGTTCGTAGGGTCTGTTCCTTCAGCGACGTGATCGTTGTTGTAGTCCAAGAGATACCAACCTAACTCATGTTCACCCACAGAACGGACAGGAGCTGTGTTTGGAGCACCTGTGTAGTATATTTCCCATGAATCAGTAAGATTCCCTGCACATTGAATAACATGATTCGTAGGATCTTGAACGAGGAACTCTACATCATTGTCGTCAACGAGATAGGCATACCTGAAATCATTGCTTTGAGATTTGTCCATTTTGAGATAATTCTTTACCCCTTCATCCCATTGCCCAACTCCGAGCATTAAAGAGCGGAGTTGCCAGCCTTCCTGAACAACTTGACCTTCAAATGTCAACCCAGATAACCGAACGGCATTTGGACTCGATAGAGATTCAGTTGTGATGGCGAAATATTCCTGGAAATTCGTATATGGTTCATACGCACATCCTGCTCCAGAACAATCCCAATTTCCATCTTGGTCTGGATCATAGTTGGCGTCGATGGCATCACGTGGATCCATCGTAAACCATGCGAAATCAAGTTCAGGACGCTGCAAAGTTCCTGCATTCAATGACAACGGCAAGCACGAATTCGTTGAAGTATCGCACGCCCCACCTGTTGCCGGATCAATCCAAATAACTTTGATTTTTAGATACGAAGAATAGTTATCGTTGGTCTCATTCCATGCTTTGGTATATTCGTACCAATCTGGAATCATATCACCATCAGTATCATTGTCACTTGGATTGGTACCATACTTGAACACTTCACGGCCGTCAGTCAAGTTGAAATCCTTGTAATGTCCAGTAACTTGACCGTTACTAACTGTCGTCACGTATGCTTCTGAATCTTTGTCGCTATCGTTGAGGTCTGGTCTTGTCTCATTATCCCATTCCATCCAATTGGTGAATGGAAGAGAACCAATGCCTGGCTGTATGACTTGAGAAGATGGCGTGAATGAACGGGTGTCCCAATCTCCTTGAGCGGCGGGTATATCGAAAGCAGTGCGGCCATACCAACCATCAGAATCACCATCGTAATTGACATCCCATGGGTTCAATGGATTTGCGGCCCAATGATTCGCAGTCGTAGGATTATCCATACCGTAAAGTGCATAACAATATTCCCACCCATCTGGAATTCCATCCGAATCTGAATCGGGGTGTGTAGGGTCTGCAACACCAACCAGAGTTCTGTTGAAGTTGTTCTCGTTGTAAGTGTTAATCATATCCATCCGACTCACGGACTCAGGTCCTTTCGCCTTGAAATCATCAATCAGCGACTGTCGTGCTTGAAGGAGCGAAAGGCCTTGTTCCTCAGCATATGCATTCATTGCATCTTCACCGAAATCAACAATACCAACGGATGCAGGTACAGAACTTCGATTGAGGTATTTACCCCATGTACGAGATTCCCATTCTCTTAAATTTGAAAAACGTTCATCCAAATCAATGGTTCCATCCCTATTGCAATCATAACTGTCGCCATCAGAATCTAAGTTCACATCCGTTTCAATGAGAGGATTTAGCCCCCAACGGTTTTCATTTAGATCCCATGAGGTGAACCAATATTCAAACCCGTCATACATTCCATCATCATCGGTATCTGGATTGGTTGGATCAGTCATTCCAAGCAAGAGCGAGATGAATACGTTTGGAGGTTCTCCAGATTGCCAGGCGTTGAAATCATCAAGTAATCGCTTTCCACGAGAATCTTTTGAAATCAACATTTGGAAAACCCGTTGAGCTTTCTTTGTCGGTTGTTGAACATCCCCATCAACGTGCATGAGAGGCGCATCAGCGGGAGCGGATATCCCATTTTCAGGGTTCGATGTTGCTAATGCAAACTCTTGCAAATCAACTAAACCATCATTGTCACTATCAAAGGTACCGTCTCCAGAGACAACTGGGTTAAGTGTCCAGGTTTGCGCTGAGAGATTCCATGCCGTAAAGAGAAGTTCCAGTCCATCGATAATACCATCACCATCTGTATCGACATTGTTAGGGTCGCCAGTTGGTCCAGTGAGATTGTATTGTTCATCACTGATGAAAGCCCCGAAGGATTGCGTCGTAGAAGCAGATGGCCACTGCTGGAAAGCATATGCTGAGCCAAGTGTTGTTACGAACCACTGAGGTGATGAACGGTTAGCGTTTGTTTCTGAGACCGATGAATCAATGAGATTGTATTCTTCCCAGTTTGTCATCCCATCATCGTCTGCATCGAGCCAGCGGTCACTCGGCTGAATTGGATTTAACGTCCAATCATCTTCAAGTATGTTCCAACGAGCAAACCAAATCTCCCACCCGTCGGGCATTCCATCTTCATCGCTGTCAGCCTTGAATGGATCACATGAACCCTTTTCGAGAGATATTTGTGTTGCAAGTATTGCGCCGCTAGCTCGTTCTGCAAATGTAGATTCTGGAAGACCAAAATCACTGATGTTATCGAACAAATCCGTATGGAAACCGGAAGGTAATTCAATTCCGGATAGTGTTTGATTGTTCAGGAACAAGTCCGTTGAGATGTGGTATTCGAGGTAGTTTACAAACATCTCACTCGGTTCCAATACCCCGTTCTTATTCACGTCGTATCCATCACCATCTGGATTCTCAAAGGCATCCGAACCATTCATTGGATTCACTCCGATACGAAGAGGAGACCATGTGCATTGTCCATCGGCTTCCCACCCATCGGGCAAGGTATCACCATCGGAATCGAAGAGATTCGGATCAGGAACTGACCAAGTCGCTGCAGATTCTGGGCTCTCCCCATAATCTTCAAACAGGTCCCCTGCAAGTCCAGCAAGTCGAACTAACGACCATTCATACTCACATAAGTTAGCAAGCCCGTCTTGGTCAGCATCCCACCCTGCATCTTCTGCCCGAGTAGGGTCGAGTGACCAGTTATTGCCACCGTTGAAGGAATTACCAATCCATCTACGATGTTCAATCTCCCAACCATCAGGCATACCATCACCATCAGTATCCATGACAGTTGGGTCTGTCCCAATGTCGAGAGCATTCGATGATGTATAGAGCGTACGGGCTTGTTCACCAAGTGTTTCATCACAAAGGTAGATTAATTGAGGATTGTAGTAACAGTCGAAATTTGTTTCTTCAAGGTAATATCCGAAATATTCAGAGCCATCCAAAAGACCGTCCATATCGGAATCGCTTTGATTTGGAAGCGTTGAGTTGTAGCCATCATCGGAACGTGAAATGTAACGGTATTCTTCCAGATTAGTCCACAACCTGTCAAGAGATCCATCCTGATTCAAGTCGAGACCGTCAACGTCTCCGTCCAGCAAAGCATCCCATGGGTCTGTAGGATCGAGCCCGTAGGCAATTTCCCAACCATCCGGCATTCCATCGCTGTCAGAATCATTTGCCCCAGGATCAATTAATTCGAGATTAGCAAATCGTCCAGGAGCCGCACCTGCGAGAACATACGTTTGACCGTTCTTTTCGAGTGTCGCAAGTGAAGCAAGTTCACCCGGGAGTTGAGATTGCGACTGTAGACCATACACATCGAGATGATTTCCTGCAAGTACCCACAAACCAGCAGATGAGCCCACAATTATTTCATCACCAGTAGGCAAAATTGAATGAATGTTATTGGTTTTTGAGAGTTCATCAGCATCGCCTCCTGGATGTTCGAGCAATCCCCCGTAGGTCATATCATTGATTTCTAAATTTAATCGATGCAGCCCAGAAGGTGTACCGATCCAAAGTACTGTTGGATTATCTTCATTCGGTCCATCGAGATACAGTGCCTGAACTTCAGCAGGGTTACCACTTGCTCCAAGATTCAAGGTTCGTAAATCATCAATACGATTTGAAATCAATGACGGGTTTGGGTCGAAAAAGAAGCGCCATGTAGGCGTGGCCTCGTCCCTGCCAGTGGCAGATTCAAGCGTCATTAGGCCGCGTTCAGTTCCAACATAGAGGACTAGACCTCCGCCAGGAACACTTCCATGGGTAACCTCTGTCACTGTGACTTGGGATTCAGAGAGTGTTGCTTTGAGGTTCAGACCTAATTCAAATGTTTGAGAAATCAATCCACCTGTTGTCACTTCAAATACTGCCCCATCGCCATTTGAACCAAGAGCAATAATCTGTTGTGACGAACCATCAATTGCAAGTTGTGTTAAGGCGAAGAGCGGTACTGCATCACTGGAAGACCAAGAGTCAAGAGGTTCTAAGAATCCATCGACTTGGATAGCCGCAACATGCATTCCATGTGATGTCGCTATGGCCACTGAATGAGGGCCGTTATCAGATTCAACGAAGATCGCTTCGTAACCAGTGAAACCTTGCGGGAACCAATAATCTTGAGTCGTTTCAAGCTCATAATCAAGAACAGTCATTCCGTAACGAGTAAGCACGTATGCAGTTGAATCCTCTACAAGAATACTACGTACATCATGGTGCATGATGGCCATGCTGTCTTCGACAGCGTTGAACGTGAGAGGATAGTTGTAGTAGGAAGAATCGTTCAAACCAATCTGAATTTCTTTCAGCCCAGACATGACCGTGTTGCCTTCGTCATTGTGGATGTAAAACTCTTCAAGGTTCGAGAGAGATTCTCCGAGTGCCAAAGCCGTTTCAGTACGACTTACATCAATAGAAACAACACCATCTCGGTTCACATCCCAACCATCAGCATCGATGTCGAGAAGAGCATTGGAACGATTCAATGGATTCAATCCAAAGTGCACTTCCCATCCGTCGGGCATCCCATCACCAAAGGAGGGATAGAGCGGTCGAATGGAAAATCCATCCCAGCTGTATCGGTCCGAATCTTCAAGAAGTGGGTCGGTGCCAAGCCAAAGATCTTCACCAACAACTGATGTTGCGTTCGTGGTACAAGCAGGAAGTAAATTCTGGAACGATGCGTTAACACCGGTGTTGATGAACGGCCATTGAGTGATTACGGAGCCTTGCGGAAGGGTTGCAGCACACCATAGACCATCAAGTTCAGTTGTGAAATTACTTGGTGATCCAAAGCGGTATTCTTCCGGAGAAGTATACTGTTCTGCTACTGAAATAAATCCATCTCGATTAACGTCAAATCCGTCTTCATCGGGGTCATCAGTCATGTCACTGTTGTTCAATGGATCAAAATACGGGCAGATGTACCTGAGTGTTACAACATCAAATCCACCTGCACGAGCACACATGGCTGCTTCGAATCCATCGGGCATACCGTCACCATCTGTATCCGACAAACGTGGATCGAGATACAATCGATCTCCGTTTTCATCCAACAAGCCGGTCAGTCCTCTTGAAAAACCCGGGTCATTACAATTCGCAGGATACGGCCAGCAGTACTCTTCAGTATTATTCAAGCCATCCCGGTCTGTATCCAAATTAGCATCCGAAGCATCGTCTTTGTCCATACCTTCCATCGAAACAAATCGGCCATCAACTGCACTAAAGTTCACCCATTCCTCGAAAATAATCTCATGCACATCCGGTATTCCATCACCGTCTGTGTCCGTAGTTGGTGGTTTTTGACCGGTTGTGTCATCGGGGTGTACATTAGAAACTGGAGAAATCGTAGGAAACTGAGACATGAAGAGGAGCCCTGCGATTACTGCGAGAGTGGAGAGTAAGGTTGTCTGACTTCGTCGCAAAAAAACACCTAAGCGACCAACGCCGCATTATTTGTCCTCTTCTCCATGCTTATAGGAATGATGGAGCGTTGTTCATACAGTGAGATTATTTCACATGTGCAAAAAGCAGTACTTTTGAATCAAATCAAGCGGTGTATTCAATATCCGTCTGTGGCCGCATGAGATTGATTGGGATGGGGCTATCGATTACGCATCTTGGAACTGGAAGTCGTGGCAATGCCACACTTCTCAGTACTGAATCATCCCATATCCTTGTGGATCAAGGGTTTAGTGGAGTGCAATTAGAAAAACGCTTGAGTCTTTTAGACGTCAGTCCAAATGATTTGGAAGCGATTGTCATAACCCATCATCATGGGGACCATGGCGGTGGTGCACTTATCGCCCAAAAACGATGGGGCATTCCAGTTTACGCAAATCATCGTACCTCCCAAGAATTAGGATTACTGCCAGAATTCACACGCCATTTTGAATCACTTGATGTGCTTCAATTTTCTCAAGGTACATCACTATTACCAGTGCCTGTACCTCATTCCGGAGCAGATAATGTAGCATTTGTAGCCAGCCACGGAGGGGAAAGAACTGCCATCATCACCGATCTTGGATCTTGGACTGACGAACTGGTTCACCATGTCCACGGGTGTCAACATATTGCAGTGGAAGCCAATTACGACTCGAACAGATTGCTCAAGGGTCCATATCCTCGTTCATTGAAGGATAGAATCTCAGGTAGAGGCGGGCACTTGTCCAATGAACAAACGGGGCAATTCTTGAAACAGGTCTGCACCGATCAGACAAGAAGCATTACTCTAACCCACCTTTCTGAAATGAATAATGCTCCACATTTAGCTGAGTCTACTGTTCTTTTTGAAATCGATGATGTGTTTGAAGGTGACATAAATATCTCAGCGCAAGATGGCCCTCATTTTTCACATTTCATTGGTCGTCGAGACGGGGATGGTTTTGCCACCAACGCAATCCAAAGAATAGCAAGAGAATTGCTCTGAATCAATAAACAGCAGGTCAATCCCTAAATGCATGCGAGATGCTCAAGTGACAAGAGGGGGGACTGAGATGCAGCGGCGAAAGCGGATTGATGAGGAAAAAGCCGTGAGTGAAATCCTCGGTGTCATCATGATGTTAGCCATGGTTGTTAGCATCATGGGAGGCGTTTTCGTCTTCCTAAATCCATACCTAGTCGCCTTTCATGACAACACCAACTGGAATAGTGCCAATAATATCGCAGACCGTATCGAAGACCGACTTGATGTGGTGGGGGACGCCCCAAACGGCACAGGAACTCGACAAGCCCTCTCATTACAAGCATCTTCAATAAATCCTGTTCAATTGGTCGAGGAATGGGTTCTTTCTGCGGATTTAACTCCATATGAAGTGGTTCAGGTCGAGGAAATCAATAGCAGTTCTCTTCGTTTCCTTTCCATCAATGAATCCGTCACATCAGTCGTCATTACAAATCCCACAGGCTCTGTTTCAATTGACGTTCAATCCTCATTCGAATATTCTGTCGTCGATCATAACTTGACAAGCGAGACATTTCTTATTGTTGACATGTACGACGAAGGAGGCAATCATGTCCATCGCTGGGCTCGTTTCGTCTTATCTGGCCTAAGTATTAGCACCAACATTGACGGTGGGCTCAACCAAATTGTATTGATTAATGACGCTCGAATCTCAAAAGACCCAAGCACATCATGGGAGATAGAAAAAGCGCCTCGTCTGCGACTGGATACCCTTGTGGATGGAACCACACGACTTTCAATTGTCCTTACAGATGTTCAACTCAGTGAATCCCTAGGGAACGGGCCAAATGTGGGTTTCAAAGTAGAATCATTGGGGCCAATACAACTCTTCACTGGTGAAGCATACAATTTGAGAGTGATGGTAAAGAATACACTTCATTCAATTGTAGATCCACAATATCATGAAATTTGGCTCACTGATTATACGCTTAACAGGGCATCAGGTACGCTTGATGAATTCATTGGAATCTCACCCTACCAACGAGCGAGTGGAATCGATGGATTTACTGTCCAAACTCATGATGTAGCCCTTTCATTGGAAATTGACGTTCGTCGAATGGTGGTAAACCAATGAATGAACTTCAGCGCAATGAAGAAGCAGTCTCTGCTGCAATCGCTACAGTTCTGTTGTTCGGCGGAGTCCTTTCAATCATCAGCATCATGATGGTTACAATGATACCTGTCATAGAAGAATTAGAAGGCAGTGTCGAGCGTCATGACATGGCGGCACAAATGACACAATTCAATCAACAAACAACCAATCTCGCAGAGCAGGGTATGCCAGGTGACATGGTGACTCAAGAATTTGTCCCAGTAGATGGATCTCTCGAATGGGACGCTATGCGTAGTGGAATGTGGTATTCATCAACTTGGGAGGAAGGTCATTCCTTTCGAATTCGAGATGTGATTGACTTTGATGATGAACTTCAATTACGCCATTCTGAGTCTACAACCAGTTCAGTCTGTTTCTCAGACATGCGCCTAGGACCTGACCGACCATTCCACTACACGGCACCAACATGGGCAAACTCAGTGATACTCACAACTAAACCAGGACTTAGTTTTCCCCTAGGTCCTATTGAGGTTAATTTACTTCAGAGTCAAGTTCTTGTTGAGACGGCAAAATTATTTGTCGATGATATAGCCCAATGGAATCTTAATGGTGAAGACTACAAGATTGAATCTACTCAGGAACTTGAAGTCTATTGGATGAGAAATGGAACGGGTTCATCTGAAATCCAGGCCAGTGATGCAAGTGCGAACGGTAAAGGCCGCTCTTGGGCTCTCCCCCTACCACAAGGCACTGTAAAACTGAACATTGTTTCTGATGATCTCATTATGATAAATGGGAATGGTAAATTCGGTTCTTTCACAGAAGTTGCAGTTCCTTCTGAGCTACTCAACGTCGAAACTTCGTGGTCGAAATCTTTGACGTTGGATAGCGCTCAAGTCCTTCACCTCACTACAACGGCAGATGCCCAGTTGATGCTCTCCTTGGACACTTTAGAAGGAGCAACTGCTTGGAAGAGTAACACAGGTACGCTCCATGGAACCTCATTCATACCACCAACGCAACAAGGCTACATTGTTCTGACAAATCCAAACTCTGTGTCTGCAACCGCTACATGGAGAGGAAACGGCATCACACTTGCAGCTATGAGTTCCGACCGGGTCCAATGGCCTCCATCTGGGATAACAGGAGCAGCAACAATAAGTTCTGATTTCCCGATAGGAGTCCAGTGGCAAAGTGACTCAGAAGCAAATGGAGTATTCCAGATTGGAGCGGTTGATACCGGTATGGAATCTGGAGGACAATTTCAGATCAGTACCACACATGCCCTCGATCTTGAACTACGAGCAAATGGACAACAGACTCTCTTTAACGCCTCCAATCTCGCTTCCAATACAACTGTTTTAAATCAAGGAAACCCAATCGGAATATCCCTTGAAAATGAAGATGTGTATCTCAACACAACAGAAGGATATGGGATGTACGCTACGGCCATGAATGGTACAATCGGCCTCATGCAGGCCATGAATGATGGTGAAAGGCGATGTGTTGATGTCGGCGTTACAGCATCAGGCTGGGTCGATTTGAGTATGCCATGGGAAAGCATGGGAGGTCGAAGTATTATCGATGTGCAAGCAGCATGGCAAAGTGGAACCTATCCTGCAAGTGTGCACATCCAAATGTATGGAATGGTTGTTGAAGAGCCATACACACCAATTGGTAGTGCATGGATTATGCAAATATCTCGTTTCACCTACGCCTTTGAATCCTCAGTAACCGGCATGGAAGTCGCGATGACTGGAGGAGCCGTTGTTACAAATCATCCGGAATTCAATCCTACAGTCATCGTATCTCCATCGGATCGAGGAGGCCCCGGCCCTCGATTTGCTGCAACAATTCCATCCATGCACCCGACATCGGACTCGTCTTCTGGAGGTGGGAAATTATGGATGGAAGTGACCCTCTCGAAGAGAACGAGTCTTGCAAGCGATATTGCTTACGAAGTCCGACGTGGATGGGCAGAACCCTATGGTGAAGCGATTGCTTTAGGCTCAACAGATGGGCTCGAATCAAGTCTTGATTGGACGATTTACCCTGGTAGACTTGACCTCCTGAACGATTATGTAGGCTGGGTTCCTGATCCGGGATATGGTACTTCAGAAGCAATCTGGCATACAGCAGGAGAACCTATCCAGTTTTCATTGCAAATATCCTCACTTGATGCATATGTTTCAGAGGTGATTGCTTGAGACAATCTCAAATTCAGCGTAGAACTGAAGCAGCAGCAACGGAACTTGGCTATGTCTTCACATTTTTACTCGGAGTATTGCTCCTTACAATGTTCAGTCTTTGGATTTATGATATCGAGACGGCAACCCGTGAGCGATGGAATGAGGAAGCAATTGATGCGAATATGAATGACTTAGCTGCTGCAATTGAGCGTACAGATGCAGCAAGTCGTATTGACAACACATCGTATGCTGAGAGAGTCTACTGGAGAGCGACTGAAGCAGATGAATCACAATTTACCCTTGAATTAACTGATACGGAGTTGATTTTGTATGATGGAGGAGGGGAACTTGACACAGAACGATCACTCTCCGGCACAGGAGGAGCACCTCATACAGGAATGGTCGAACTTGCTGGTGTAGAATATATTTGGGTAGTTCACCATGAAGGTGAAATCACATTGAAACTCGATCGGCCAATGTTCTAACGGCCCATGACTGCAGCATGAACTTGAGCTTGCACTTCTCGCATTCGAGTTCTTGCTCCCAATTCACGGAACACTGCGAGTGCTCTTTGTAGATATTCCATTCTTCGTTGCCGGTCTGGAGCAACACCTCCAAGTTTGGAGAGTAGTTCACCTATCTGCATTCTCAAATCATTTGCTTCAGCAATGATGAGTGCTTCACGGTATCGCTCTAAAGCATCTTCACTTCGACCACTATCCTCGAGAACTTCTCCAAGCAGTATGGTGATTTCGACCAGAGAAACAGGATCACCAGCATCGGACATTACGTTCAATGATTCAGAATAATGATGCAGAGATGTTTCTGAATCGTTCATTTTTGCATGGTACCTGCCTAGTAATGCTTGAGCTCGAGCATGAAGAAGAAGATCCTCACCTTCATCTGTTCGCTCAAAGGCTTCGAATGCATGTTTTCTTGTGCGTTCAACCTCACCAAGGTCAAGCAGTGC
>CALBJF010000276.1 GCA_937892665.1 uncultured euryarchaeote
CTTCCCGCTCCAACTTGCATTGCGTTCAATCGCTCCAGCTCTTGCAGCAGGATGCACAGTCATCGCAAAACCAGCATCATGGACGCCACTCTCACTTATCGCTTGGCTCGAAGCCATGCATGAAGCCCAAGTTGGACTTCCAGAGAATGTTGTTCAAGTCATCACCGGTTCAGGCGGATTGATTGGAGATGCTCTCGCAGGACATGCAGACATCGATGGAATCGTCTTGACTGGTGGCGTACCAACAGGACAAGCGGTCATGGCAAAAGCAAGCGAGCGATTGACTCCAGTAACACTTGAACTCGGTGGAAAAGGAGCAAACATTGTTTTCCCTGATGCTAATCTCAAATTCTGTGCAAAAGCAATCTGCTTTGGAATCTTCATGAATGCAGGACAGATGTGCTGGGCTGGTTCCAGACTCATCGTCCACGAAGATATTCACGATGAATTGGTTGAAGCAGTTGTTGCTGAAGTTGCAAAGTGGCCGATTGGCCCAGGTATGAGCGAAGGTGTCCGAATTGGAAGCCTTGTTCACGTTGATCACCGAGCAGATGTCCTTTCAATGCTTGAAAATGGATTGAAGCAAGGTGGAACAGTTGTCACAGGTGGAGCAGCAGTTGAAGGCGATGGAGCCTTCATGCAACCAACAGTTGTCACAGGTGTTGAAGCAAGCAATCCATTGTTCCAAGAAGAACTGTTTGGACCAGTCTTAGCAGTAACAACGTTCAGTGATGATGCAGAAGCACTCGCTCTAGCAAACGATTCACCGTTCGGTCTTCTCAATGGTGTCTGGACAAACAATCTCAGCCGTGCTCACAAGTTCGCTCGAGATCTTCAATCTGGAATGATTTCAATCAACGAATACCCAATCACCTTCCCACAAACTGCATTCACAGGATGGAAGCAATCCGGTATTGGAATTGAACAAAGCCAAGACGCACTTCGATTCTACACACGAGTCAAGAACGTGAACGTCAAACTCTGAGGTGAGAACATGACCGTTGAAGTCGAAAACCAAGCAAACGGAATTCGAATCATCAAATTGACAGGGGCTTCAGCAAGCAAGTCCTTCTCAAGAGAATCACTACCAATCATTGCCAATGCAATCGATAACGGATTGAAAGATTCTGAAATCAAAGGCATGGTCATTACTGGAGAAGGCAAGTTCTTCTCAGCAGGTGCAGATATCCATGCCTTCCAAGAAGCCATTGATGCAAATGAGGCGCCTCAACTCATTCGAGATCTCACAAATATTCTCCATCCATTGTTAATGAGAATTAGAGAATCATCAACCATTGTCATCGCAGCAATCAATGGAGCTGCTGCAGGTGGTGGACTTGGACTTGCACTGGCTTGCGATGCTCGTATCGCTTCACCAAAAGCAAAACTTGCTGCATCCTATGCAGGAATCGGATTGTCTCCAGATGGAGGAACAACCTGGCTTCTTCCAAGACTCGTTGGAGAACAACGTAGTCGAAAGT
>CALBJF010000277.1 GCA_937892665.1 uncultured euryarchaeote
GAGCCTTTACTCTTGCTCTAGGGTTCATGAGTGCAGGAGGATTAGCAGGCATGAGGGAAGGGTTTTCTCCATGGTTGATACAAGTTCTCATCGCTATGCCAATCATGTTAATTGCAGTTGGTCCAGCATTTGTTCTTCACGAAATAGGCCATAAGATTGTAGCGAAGAAGAATGGTTGTTGGGCAGAATTTAGAGCCGATCCCAAAGGACTCCAATTCGGAATGTTTCTTGCCTTTTTCCTAGGGATTCTCTTTATGGCTCCAGGCGCTGTTATGGTTGCGGGCTTGGTCACAAGACGACAAAATGGGCATATCGCTATTGCAGGCCCACTTGTTAATCTCGGTTTGTTCATTATTGGGATTCCATTAGGAGCACTAATTTTTATTCTAACAAATGCTCAAGATTACAGTTCAATGGAATATCTTACTGATGGATCTCTTGTATGGCAAGCCATGGTTTACGATGCAGTAGTGTATTGGATTGGAGCAAACCTCCTTCTTGGAATTTTCAATATGATTCCATTCGGGCCTCTAGATGGTTTGAAGGTAAAAGATTGGAATGCAGGTGTATGGTGGACATTATTCTTAGTTTTCCTAACACCTGTTATCATCTATCTGACAACACCATACTCACCATTGACTCTCGTCAAATGGTTGGCTGCTTTAGTCTAAAGACCGTGAATTTCATGGGCCTTATCGTTACTCCAATTGTAACACAATCGGAGTAAGTTCAGATAATGGCCTTGACCGTCCTTTGTCATCTTCTCGTGAAGCGCATCGTTGGTCATGAACATGTCACCCCAGACGTTTGCAGCCGTACCTTTCTTACCCTTAGGCAAGTCAAAGATTTCTAGAGTTGTTGGCTCAAGGAGGTTCTTCCAAACAATTGCTGGGTTAACAGCCATAGTGACTTCAACAATGATTTCATCTTCGTTAAGGCCGGTTCCTGTTTGCCAGGATTCTTCTCCAAGATCTGCAAGGAACGGTAAGCAGAGATCAATGATTGACAATCCAGTCATTGGATCTGCACCAGTCATCTGAGCATATGCTTCACGCATTCTTCCACGGTCTGCACCACGAGCACCTGTAATCATTCGCAACTTATCGATAGATGTTGGAACGAGGAAACGGATGTCAGTGTAGTAAACAAGGGCTTGTTCATTGCTTCCAGCAGGTGCAAAGATGTGAGAGAATGGTTGTTGACCACTGCTCTCTCCGAGCATATCCATTGGATAAAGTGTCTTGAGTGCGTTTGTTGCAACCGACTGAACAACTCTTCGAATCAATCGCTCTGGAGCGGCTGAAACATCGTTGAAACTTTCCATATACTCGTCAAGGTTGAGGATATCATATCCACGAACGGCAAGGATAGAATGAACGTTAGGACCGAGGATTTTGTCGTCTCCAATCATTGCTTGGCTAATCCATCGAGCCCCCTTAGCGAAGTCACTAGCAGTAACAAGGTCAGCATATGCCTTGTATCGGCGCGCAACTCTGTTCATGAAGTCAGCCTGATCGAGCTTTGTGAATACTGTAGCAGCATAATTGGACTTTAATGCGTGGTCAGCAACTTGGCTTGCGTTAACACAAGTCAAGAGGTTACCTTGATCGTGAGGGTACATCAAAAGACGTCGGCGCTTTGCAGCTCCACCTAAAGACCCGACCTTCGGATCAGTAAGCATGTATCCAAGACAGGCGGTCACTTCGAACAATCGAGCGTACTTGTCTTCATCACTTGCGTTCTTAATCCATTCATCAAGTCCAGGCTCGATGCAGTGGAATTCGAGAGGGACCATTTCAGAACCAGCTCCAAACATTTGCCGAACAGTCGAAGAACTCATCATTCCCATCATTGTGTAGAGAGAGGTCTTTCCAGTCGTCATGTAAACGTCAGTGATTCCTTCTTCTCCGAATGAGATTCTTCTGTCAGGGAGGTTAACAAGAAGGTTGAATGAAGTTGCAGTATCTCTGTTTCCGTCAACAGCAGGGTGAATCCATGTTGTTGGTTTTGTCATGAGATATCCACTAGCATCCTTTCCAAATCCGGCAGGAGAATATCGAATCCATCCAAGTCTGTTGTTGAAAGCTACACCGCGATGCATCAATGAAGGATAGTAGACTTTGTCTTGTGGATCTGAATCAGGAACGACACCACGGTGTCCAAGTCCCCACAGAACAGGTTCCCACTCAGCAAGACCTTCTTCGCCGCCGCCAAGGAATGGATGGTTATCGCCAACAGTTTCACCTGTTAGAAGAGAACCACCAAGACGCTCTTCGTCACCAGTTGAACAGAAAAAGAATGTTTGAGTTGTTACCAACTGCTTTGGAG
>CALBJF010000278.1 GCA_937892665.1 uncultured euryarchaeote
CATCTTTTTTCTGAACTCAAGACCTATGATTGAGGTGGATGCATGGGATTACGAAGTTTCATTCATCAGATGACAGCCCCTAAACCTCTGAGGAGTATGTCTCTCGACGAGAAGTTGAAAATGGTCTTCGTTGTAAACCATGAACTCAAAATGGGAAAGGGGAAAATCGCTGCTCAAGTAGCACATGCAGCAGTGAAGGCAACACTTGCGTGCGGTGAGCAAGACCCTGCTCTTCTCGATGCATGGTTCAAAACTGGCCAGAAGAAGATATGTGTTAAAGGAGATTCAGCACAGCATCTGGATCAATTATTCATCGATGGAAAAAAGAATGGGATTCTTGTAAATAAAATTCACGATGCTGGGCACACTCAAATTCCCGCAGGGTCGTTTACAGTGCTTGCTTTAGGACCTTGTAGGGACGAAGACGTTGAGATAATTACAGGTGATTTGAAACTACTTTGAGTCGATTCTTTGAACATGGGATGCTTGTTAGCACATCCATGCGAGACCATTCATCGAGCCGTATTGACCTTCGTTCAGATACGGTGACACAACCCACTATGGCTATGCGAGACGCTATGGTAACTGCCAAAGTTGGTGACGATGTTTTGGGCGATGACCCGACGGTTCAACGGTTGGAAGAACTTGTTGCAAAACGCTGTGGAAAGGAAGCGGGGCTCTTCGTTCCATCTGGTACGATGTCGAATGCAGTAGCTCTGAAAACTCACACAGTTCCTGGTGATGAAATTGTAACAGAACGTTACAGCCATATCTATCTCTACGAAGGTGGAGGATATGCAGCACTATGTGGTTCAAGCATTGCGTTACCAGAAGGCAAGTACGGCATGCTTACGCCTGAATTGGTTTCAGGCGCAATAAGAAAACAAGCTGGGTCGCAATCTCACTACCCAGACGGCCGGCTTGTTTGTGTTGAAAATACAGCCAACAGAGGCGGAGGTACTTGCTACGAGCAAACCATCCTCGATGAAATTGCATCTGTAGCGGATGAACATAATTGTGCAACACACATTGACGGTGCCCGTATTTTCAACGCCTCTATCGCTACTGGTGTAGATTTACCACGTATGACCAAACATTACGACTCGGTTTCAATATGTCTTTCTAAAGGCCTTGGAGCACCAGTAGGTTCAGTACTTGTAGGCTCTCAAGATTTCATTGATCAGGCTCATCGCTGGAGGAAAATGTTTGGGGGAGGCATGAGGCAATCAGGCATCCTTGCCGCGGCAGGAATTTATGCAATTGAACATCACGTAGACAGGATGGATGAAGATCATCGTAGAGCCACGAATCTAGCAACTGCTATCGATGAGATGACCCATGTGCATGTCGACCTTGATGCAGTTCAAACCAATATGGTTTATTTCTCAGCAGATGGCTATACGGCATCTCAAGTTGCAGAACATATGAGTAAGCATGGAATCGATATGTTCGATATCTCGCCAACACATTGTCGACTCGTAACACACCTTCACATTACAGATGAAGATGTAGATAACGTCGTAACTGCTCTGGAAACACTTCGCTGAACGTTTTTAATCTCTGGAAATCGAAAGATTACATGGTTCAACCTTCATGTGGCGTATGCCTTCAAGATGAAACAACAAGCCAATG
>CALBJF010000279.1 GCA_937892665.1 uncultured euryarchaeote
AATGTAAGATCTGAGCGGAACACTGTCTTGTCGCTTATGCCTCCACTCATATCTGGAATGCAGTCAAGTCCGCCAATACCACCGGTTCCACCGCCGTTTCCGCCACCGTTTCCACCACCGTTTTGAGCATCGGAACAGCCCATCATATCGACAGTCGCTCCGGCCATGGTATCTTGGCAGTAATCTTCCTCATCAACCACGCCGTCACCATCGCTATCGGCACTGGTGCCGCCGTTGCCGTCACCGTTTCCAGATCCGTCATCGTCAATACATCCATCACCATCAGCATCGTTTTGAGCATTGGAGGCTTCATTTGGACAAGCATCGTTCGAGTCTGGTATTCCATCACCATCTGTATCGGTGCTTCCATCATCGCCACCGCCGCCGTTGTTTTGAGCATCAGAACAGCCCCAAGCATCAACTTCAGCACCTGAAGTGGTTTGTGGACAATCATCCCAATCATCCTCAACGCCATCACAATCTTCGTCAGGGTTCCCAAAGTCATCTGTACAACTGCGACCAGAGGTCTCGCCCATTGTACCGAATCCACCACCGCTCATTTCCATGCTTGTTGTGATTGTAACGTTCTCATGAACAAGCGATAGGTCAGTCTTTGCGTAGCATGCTACACCTGATTCTTCATCAGTTGTCGTTGTCGTCATGCCCATGAAGTCCATGGTAAGGGTCATCTTGCCTTCGAGAGAAACTCGATAACATTCCTTGCCAGATACCGTGTCAGAACCTGTTACAGTCATCTGGTGATATTCGTCGTATGTGACGCCAAACATAGCAGGCATTGATACAGAGTAATTCCAGAAATCTCCGTTTGTCCACGTTGGAGCAGACGATGCAGTTGAAGAGGCAGCCTCAGCAAATTGGTAAGAAGTGAGAGATGACGTGTACATCAAGTTGCCTTTTGCATCAAACATCTCTGTTGCTGCATTCCATCCAACTTCAGGAGCGTACCAGTTCACCATGTAGCCTGCATCGATTTCGAGGACGTAGGCACCGCCTCCAGCTTCAGTCATGGTTGCGTTTACTGAAACGATGTATTGACCACCATCTGCGGTTTCTTCTTCTCCGAGGAAAAGGGTATCTCGTGTTTTACCGGGATTCGTTGCGCCCAAATGCGTATTTTCACCATCCCATACAGACATGGAAACACCATCGCCTGAGGCGTGAGAAAGGGTTAGAAGGAGCGTTTGACCTGATTCAAGCCAAACTGTAAAGTGATCAATTCGATCATCCCACATATCAACATCACCTCGCAGGACATCGCCTGGGTAGACTTCTTGTCCAGAAGTATTGACGTTGTTTGGTTCAATCTCTTCGATTACATCAACGCTTCCAGCAGTTGTAAACTGGGGGGGAATCGCTGCGTCTTCAAGCGTGGTGTGCGTAAGCATTGGCTGCATTAAGGCAAGGAGAAGGAGGACTACAAGTGTATTTCTCATGCGTTGCTGTCTTGGTAACTGGATTATATAATTTGAGTAACAAAACTGGTACACGATTTTGCAAGCGGAAAGAAAATCCTTATCATTAAGCATTGACTTGTCATCTGTCGGTGTAGTTGTTATACATCTATTGTCAATAGCATTGCCGTGAGCAAAGTTCTCGTATTTGTTACTGGCATCATTTTGTCAATCCTTGGATTGATAATATTCGTACCGAATTCAAATGCTTCTGGTCCAGAAGCTTATGAAGAATTATACTGGGCATTTGGAGGCTGTTTGTTGTCATTAACAGGAATTTTAGTGATTATTGTTGCATTGCTGTGGCCGAGTAAATCCATTGATTTGGATTCGAGTGAAATTGGAGATGCGATTTCCATCCCACCACCAGTTATCTCAGACAAAGATTGAACGGTTCTCAAAATTTGCAAGAGACCTCTCGACTTACCCGTCGATGCGAAGGGTACCGTTGTATATGGCCCATAGAGAACCCATATGTCGACTAAATCTGTTTACAAGGGTGTTTTGAATGAACCCTTTTTGTCCCCCTTAAATCGACATAAGTTCAGGTTAGCGTCGGTGAAAGATTG
>CALBJF010000280.1 GCA_937892665.1 uncultured euryarchaeote
TATTGTAGGATCTTGCTGCACCTTTTGAATCGCCTAATTTAACCTGAACTTCGAGTGCTTGCTTATGTGAATCAAGGGCTGAATCAGTCTTTCCTTGTTTCATCGCAATGTCTGCTTGAGAACCGAGAATTTCAGAAAAGATAACTTCAGAACCCGCTGACTGCGATGCTGAACGTGCATGTTCGAAAATAGCAGAAGCCTGTTCAAATCTGCCAAGCATGAGTAAAATATCCCCTTGAAGTTGGAGCATCGGAGCCAATGTCTTGGGTTTGAGCCCATCGGTATTGACGTCTTCGATAAGATTCAGAAGTTCTAGATGGCCTTGTGTAACAATGTCACGACCAAACTCGACAATCTTGGAGATTGCTTCCTGTTGGTGATCAGATGCCAGTTCATGGTAAATCTGTTCCAATGTAGCTTCCGAACTTTTTGCTTGTTTCGCATAATACGCTGCGCAACCGTTGTGTACTTTCTTTTTGGTTGGTTCATCGAGACTCTGTAACAAAAATTCTCGAATCAAGTCGTGCACGTCGAATACATCTGTGTCGACATGCCTAGCCAAGCCTTGTTCAACCAAACTGTCCAATACATCAACGTCGAGTTCATGAGCGAGTAATGCTTCAAGCGTAACTGATTCCCTAAAGATTGAGAGAACGGTAAGTACTCGCTTTTGTTCAGCAGTAAGTTTGGAGAAAATTTCCTTCGTGACGTAGTGTTCGAGGGTGTCGTGGAATGCACCGGCTGAAGCACCTCTGTTAATCAGTTCCAGAACCAATGGATGCCCTCGGGACAAACCGTGAATGTGAAGCCATTGTTCAGTTGAAAGGTCGTCAAACCCTGAGAGGATATGACGGGCTGAATCTGAATCCAGACCATCGAGTGGTAAGACGAGACTCGTGATTCTGCCCTCTGCGTCTTTTGTCGGAACGACTGGCTTAAATGAACGTGAGAAAATCACCAACCCGATTGATTCTTCACTTCCCAATAAACCGAGTGTCATCGATTGAATGGTTTGGAATAATATTGGATCCGAGACTTTGTGGAAATCATCGATGACGATGAGTGTCAGTGTATTTTCTAAGGAATCGACTAAAATTCGTGCTGCATCATCAGGCTTTGGCACGGGTGTTGCAGCAAGGTAATCTGAAAATGATGAATCCCCTATGTTCAGCAACCAATCGGCGATTGCTTCAAACATAGCTCGAGAGCCTTCCCAATCTTGACATCGATGATACAAAAGATTCCTACGATGCATAAATCGTTCAATCAATTTCGCAGCAATAGTTGTCTTTCCAATACCTGCAATACCGGGTACAAGAAGCGTTGTAGCCCTTGCTTCTAGCAAATTGACCATATTATCCAACTCTTGTTCACGCCCATAGAAATGACGTAACCGAGGAAGATCTCCTAGTGATGTCACCAATTGTTTTTCAACTTGTTTCGACAAATCCCGCTCGATCAAATCTTCTGTTAGGGGACGAACATCGAGTATTAGATTATCATCAAGATATCGTATAATGTCGACAGGTCGCATGGCAAATGGTAGA
>CALBJF010000281.1 GCA_937892665.1 uncultured euryarchaeote
GGAGCCAGTCTCTTTGTTTTGCACGGCTGCTTTCCCATCGAAGGATATCCCGATTACCAAATGTGGGAACTTCCAAATTACGGAAGTTTTCACTTCCAAGGTATTCAACGAGAGATCCGTGAGGAATAATAACCACGTTTTTGCTCTTCAACCAGTCTGCATGGTCCAACATTTCTCGATAATCATCAAGCATCAACCATTCATCAGGTTCCGCACCCGGGAAGGCTTTGTAGAAACGTCTTCGGTTTTCACCTACTGCAATTCCAAGTGTTCTGAAACCTTCTTGACGTGCTCCATGAAGGATTTGAAGTGATGAATGCGATGCTACAACACCAATTGTGATGTTCTCCTTATCATAGTCCGCGAGCCAGGAGAGAAGTGAGGAGTGGTCTACGCCCATGTCGAGGGGTTTAGTATGCACTCTATGACTGTTATCCCGATATTGGGATGCAATTGATAAAACTTTGATATCGGGGCTGTGAAGACTTCAAGAGCCGAATGCATATCAAGGAACATGGCGAGTTCCCCCACCCCCGTTAGCCGGATGACATATTCTGGATATTTGCAACTTGATGAACTTCTAAAATTGCAATCAGGACCTGAAGGACATCTCCCCCTCCCCTCAAACGATGAGATGCATTTCATTATCACGCACCAGACGTTTGAACTTTGGTTCAAACAAATACGTGTTGAACTGAATGAAGTTCATGGATATCTTTCAGAAGAATCCGTGCGTGAAGAAAAATTACCTACAATGGTTCACCATCTTGAACGAGTGATTGAAATCTTCCGCCTCTTATCGAATCAATGGAAGGTAATGGAAACTCTTAGCCCTCAAGGTTTCCTTGCTTTTAGAGACAGATTAGGCACATCCTCAGGCTTTGAGTCATGGCAAATGCGGGCACTCGAAATGCGTCTTGGTTTGAAACAAGAGCAACGTGTTGCCGATATGGATCCGATGGAACATATGAAAAAACTGCACCTTGAAAAGAAAATCTCTGACGATGCGTTTGAAATCATGAAATCAATAGCAAGCGATAAGACACTGAATGATCTGGTGTCAGAATGGCTTTCCAGAACTCCGATCAACGGTTCTGTTCCTTCAAATGAAGGCGATTCTGAAGTCGTGGAGAGCTTCATTTCAACTCATTTGAACGCAATGAAATCGCATGCAGACCAAGTTGTCTCACATATGGTTTCAATTGGTCATGGGACCGAAGAATCAATTCGCCCTAGGATGGATGCAAACCACACTCAAGTTCGTGACTTCTTATCGCCTGATGGTATAGCAAGCCGATCACGGGCAGGGTTGCTTTTCATTGAATCCTATCCGGAATTACCACTTCTGTCATGGCCTCGTAAATTTGTGGATACAGTTGTTCGACTTGAACAATCAATGCTTCTCTTCCGCCACTCACATGCTCGAATGGTTGAGCGGATGATTGGACGTAGAATGGGAACTGGTGGTTCGAGTGGTGTCGATTATCTTGACAAGACTGCAACATACAGAATTTTCAAAGATCTATGGGCTGTTCGAACAATGCTTCTGCCTCGGAAAAACCTAGCAGATATCGTTTCAACAGATTATTACGGATTTAATTCCGATTAATCGAGATGCGGATCGATGTCGATTGGGATAAGTTCGTTATCGTATTCGTACACAGCGATTTTTAGTGGGTCGAGAACGAAGCGGACGCTTGCTTCTTCAATACCATAGAGTGAGATAAGTTCGGCTTTGAACTCTTCTCTGAGTTCAATTTCGTTGGCGTAAAGTGGGGCGCCCATTCCGATTTGGAGTGCTCTAGCACCAATGATTCTTGCTCGTTCGAAACGTGTGTGGAGACGTGCTGGCTTTACCATTTTTTACACCTACGACAAAACCGTCGCAACGTTTCGACTGAGGCCTCGTTCTTCAACCCATCGGAAGAACATCATTCTGATTCATTGCTTAAAATGGGTTCTTTTCGAACGGTTCGAGCATACATTATGAGCGCTGGAATGAGTGCAGCCATCGACAATCCAAACACAGCAATGGCTATATCGTATTCTCTTCCCTTGTTTTTGTTTTCTTCAGGAATGTCATTCGCATCCTCGTCGATGAGGGCATATCCTTGAGAGGATAGTGTTGAGGCACTTCTTAATTCAAAACTGCCAGGTGATTCGAGGGTAACGACAATGTTTGTTGTATTGTTATTGATCAACTTCGATAAATCCAGTGTTTGGTCATCGTTACTCACAGCGATGTGGTGATTTACAACATTGGGCTGGTCTTGATTATTGAATTCATGTACGCTGTTTTCGGTAATCCATACATGGACCTCATCGCCATCATCTGAGATCCAAGAGAGCGTTCCGTTGTTTAGAGAAATCGAAGTAAATCCGCTCCACTCGCGAGAAAAGTTGTCGAGAACACGGTCTAACTCCTGTGATTGAGAAGGTCCAGTTAGAAGCCCTTCGCCGTTTAGGACAAGGTCAGGAACGCCCCAAAACCCGTACGTGGATTCGAAACGGAATTTAGAATCACTTAGAAAATGTAGGTCGTCAGGCGATGGGTGATGTTGCAAAATAGTAACGTCTGTGCGATTTAAGTCATCTAATTCAGCAGACACAAGGTTACATGGTTCACACCAATCTGCGGAAAAATATTCAATCAAATGAGTAGTTGATGAGGCAATACATGTCTGATTTGTTAAGATACATTGGACGTCAAAGATTTTTACATCGTGGATTGAGGCTATCTCTTCGTCGTTATCGTTACCATGACCAGAGGAAATTGGTAAGGTGATGACCAGTATGAGAGCACAAACAAGAGCCTTTTTGAATCTCATGATGTTTCTTGGACACAGGGTCTTGTTAAAAGAGGGCCGCCTTCACGGACAACTATGGACCAACCTTGGTGGAAGCGCCCTTCCACTCTGCCGCTTGTCCTTACTGCGATGGCCATACTCATCATCGTTGTAGGAGGGACAATTCGTATAAACGATGCAGGTGAGTCTTGCCCTGATTGGCCTCAATGTTTTGGAACCTGGGGCTTTACAGTCGATGAAGCAGAACAAACTGCATACTGGGATGATAACCCAGATCAGATTGATAGCAGAGGCCCTGAGCACCGATATACTATTTTTGAAATATTTGTTGAATGGTTCCACCGAATGCTGGTGGGAATTATCGCTGTTCCAATTTTGTTAAACGTTTTTGTGGCTCATAAAAAGAAAAAGACCTACGGGAACGGACTGAGAAATCTTACCATTGCATCTGCGGTTTTGCTTGTTGTACAAGCAATAGCTGGTGCAGTAACTGTTCGATTTGATAATGCGGACTGGACTGTTGCTCTCCACCTATCTCTGGCGAGTATCTTCACATCCCTCTTGGTATGGCAATACATGGCTATGCGGGTTACTGAAGGCAGTGACTGGAAGTTTCTCAAGGCTCCAAGGGCTTTCCTTGACAAACAAAAGAAACGTTTCATTGGAATTACGAGTTCAGTATTCATTCTCTTAATTCTGGGTGCATGGGTCTCAAGTACGGCAGGTGGGCAATACAATCAAGGATGCTCAATAGGTTTCCCGAACGGTTGGCCACAGTGTCAAGGTTCCTTCCTTCCTAGCATTGATGGTGAACCGGGTATACTTGTCCAAATGCTTCATCGATTTGGTGCTGGAGTTGTGGGTGTCGTTTTGATTCTAAGCGCAGCTCGAGTACGTGTCGATTCAAGAGATTTCAATGAAGGCGAAGGCTTTTCAAAAGCAGTTGAAACCGTTACTGGGCTGTGGATTTTGAATGTCTTCGTTGGAGGTATGTACATTGTTTTTGCAAATGCAGATGAATTCCCTGAATCCTTTTCTCTTCTCCACCTTATCTTCGGTGTCGCTTCTTTCATTGCTGCAGCAACAAC
>CALBJF010000282.1 GCA_937892665.1 uncultured euryarchaeote
GCTTGTACCGATTGTTCTCTTGCTCGGAATTTATCCATTGCTCGACACTCTCGGTGGATCAACCACGACGTATGATGTGGAACAGGAGGGGTTGGGCCATGACATCATTGTTCATCTTCATGGAATCCTTGTTCCACTCGTTGTGCTTGCTCTACTGTTCAGAATTTGGGACGGCATCGGCTCAATTTCCATCGTCGTTCCAATCCTGGCAGCAGGTCTTGCAACTGGAGCAGCAGGTGTCGTAGCTGCCCATGAATTGGGACATCGGAAACCGAAATCCTTCAGTTGGTGGTTAGGGCGTCTCGATCTTTTTTCTGTTCTCTATCTTCATTTCACAGTCGAACATAATCATACGCATCACAAACACTGGGCGAGAGAAGTTGATCCAACAAGTTCTCCATGGGGTAGGAGTATCTATGGGCATTTCTTGCGAACGGTTCCACTTCAATTGAGAAACGCCTTCAGAATACGTCGTAAAGATACCTCGATATCTGTGGTCTTGGAAATCAGTCTGTTGATTGCCTTAGCAGCTTGGGGCATGGATTATCTCGTTGCCTTCCTTGGCCAAGCAATTATCGCAATCTATCTTCTTGAATTTGTGAATTACATACAGCATCATGGTCTGCTTCGTGGAGAAGATGAGCGTCCTAATGCCAGTCATGCTTGGGAAAGTCGAAGCCGTTGGTCAAAATATACGTTGATGAACTTGACACTTCATGCAGCTCATCATCTTCGATCGAGTACGCCTTACGAGCGACTTAAGCCACATGATGAATCACCCCAGTTGCCTGGAGGGTATTACCAAATGTTCTGGATATCGTTGATTCCACCACTCTTTCATCGATTGATGAGAAAGCGTGTTGATCATTCTGGTGGTGTTGGTGGAGCATAGCCCCCATTGACTGCTTCCTGAACAATCTTCAAATCGGATTCGACCATCATTTGAACCAATTCTTCGAAGGTTGTTTTGGTTTCCCAACCCAACTTTTCCTTGGCGTAACTTGGGTCTCCAATGAGAAGGTCAACTTCAGCAGGACGGAAGAACTTCGGATTTGTGCGAACACGAACTATGCCTGATTGATCTGTAGCGATTGTTTCTGCACCTTCACCTGACCAAGTAATGTCCATACCAATGTGTGAGAAGGCAAGAGAGATCATGTCTCGAATACTGTGGGTTCGTCCTGTAGCAATGACATAATCTTCCGGCTTGTCTTGTTGAAGCATCTTCCATTGCATCTCAACATAATCGCCAGCGAATCCCCAATCGCGCTTGGATTCAACGTTTCCAATGTAAAGGCATTCATCGAATCCATGCTTGATACGAGCAGCCATCATCGTAACCTTTCGTGTAACGAATTCAAGGCCACGTCGTGGGCTTTCGTGGTTGAAAAGGATTCCAGTACAAGCAAACATGTCGTATGACTCTCGGTAGTTTCGAGTGATTTCAAACGCCATGACCTTTGCACATCCGTAAGGAGAACGTGGATGGAATGGTGTTTCTTCAGATTGTGGAACTTGTCGAACCTTTCCGTATTGCTCACTTGAACCAGCTTGATAGAATCGGCAACCTGGTGCATGCTTTCGAATTGCTTCGAGGCATCGAAGCGCTCCAAGTCCAGTAATGTCTGCAGTCATCATTGGAGATCTCCAAGATTCCGGAACAAAGGACATTGCGCCGAGGTTGTAGAATTCATCTGGTTTGACTTGATGAACTGCGTTATCAATCGAGTTCTGGTCAGCAAGATCGCCGTTGAGTAGATGAAAATTATCGTTACTCATCAAGTGGTTGATGAGGCTACGTCCTAGGCTTGGCTGGGATACTCTTCGAACCAACCCATAGACGGTATATCCCTTTCCGAGGAGTAATTCTGCTAGGTATGAACCGTCTTGGCCGGTGATTCCCGTGATGAGGGCAGTCTTTTCGCTCATATCGAATCCTAAACCTTTCCTCTTTTGAAGGCGTCGGAGTTACGCTTGAACTGGAATTCCTTGATACATACAAATCTACTAAAGGATAGAGGCATTCCCTAGAAGAGTATATTATGTACACGTTGAAGGGAAATTTATGCTGACGGTAAACGATTTGACCAAGAGTTTTGGTTCTGGTTCAAATAAATTGGAAGTACTCAAAGGCGTGGATATGACCATCACAAAAGGCGAGATGGTTGCTTTAATGGGCCCATCTGGCTGTGGCAAATCCACGTTATTGAACATCATCGGAGGCCTTTTGTCTGCAGACAGCGGAGAAATCGACCTAGAAGGGCGAAAGTATGGCCGTCAGAAACCTTCTGATGTTGTTGATATCCGAAGAAAGGGTGTCGGCTGGATTTTCCAAGACTTCCATCTTGTTCCATCTCTCTCTGCGAAAGATAATGTCGCTATGGCTCTTGAGTTATGTGGGTACAAAAGTGAAGAAGCTGAGGAGCGTGCAGTCGCCGCTCTAAACGAGGTTGGGCTCGGCGACCGAACACATCACATTCCTGACCAGTTATCGGGCGGTCAACAACAACGTGTTGCAATTGCTCGAGCGATTGCAGGAAAGCGTTCTATTCTTCTTGCAGATGAACCTACTGGGAATCTTGATATTGCCAGCGGTAAAGAAATCATGGAATTATTCAAGAGACTATGCAACGACGAAGAAAATCCGATTTCAATTCTAATGGTCACACACGACCCTGATCTTGCAAAACAGGCAGACCGAATGTTGTTGCTGCGTGAGGGCAAGACCTCTGCAAGCGATATACGCAGCGCTTGGGGAATTGAAGAGGAGGAATGATTCTATGTCTGAAGAAACAGAACAAAAGTCCGTTGAATCAAACGAAATTAAAGAGAATGGGCGTCTTGGTACGTTTATTCATCGAGTAAGAGAATTGCCTTCGAATTACAGAATGGCTCTCGTTAGCTCATGGCGAAACAAGGAACGAGGTCTTGCAGTCTTTGCAGGTGTCTTCCTTGCGTCCCTTGTCATCACCACAGTTCTTTCCTATGGCGTTGGCTTGAGCCAAATTTTCCTTGCCACTTCACTCGAAGGCGAACCTGTCGATGCTAAAATTGAATTCGATCGTAAACCAGCATATGGAACAGAGGGCTGGACAAATAATTCCTCAGTAATGATGGAAGTCTGTGATGAACTTGTCTCAGACTTCGTGGAATTTACTGACTGTGCCTTGACGTTAGGTCGGCAAGGAATTCATGGTGGTGGTTTCTTCAATCAAGATTTCATTGTAGCGCAGCCTCTTGAAATGCGTTCGATGGAAGCAAATTCGAATCCGTTATGGGAAGATATCAGCTTCAATTATCCTGAACTTGAAGATGCAGGTCCACCTATCTCAGAAATGCGTGGAATTCGATTCATGGGTCCAGGTGCCTTTGATGGCGAATTGGCCGATCGATTTGGCGCGAACATCATCGATGGGCTTGGCGAATGGCCTTCACCAGAGGTCATGGAAGAGAAGAGAGGCTTGATTCTTCCATCCAACATCTATACCGAGGCGAGAGCTGAAATCGGAAACACAATCGACAAACTATCCTTCGTTTACGTTACACAAACAGCAGAACTTGGTTCTGATTCAATCACTCCGGACAACTGTGCCGGAGAAATCACAAGCGAGAGAAACGAACAAACATATTGTCGTGAAGAGTTCATTGTTGAAAATCTCACTATTGTAGGCGTTTACGACCCATGGGATTTTGGAAATCCAACACTCCCTCCAAACCCTATATTTGCTTCTCTTAACACGCTGTCCGATGAACAACAACGTATTCTCATCGATAACGATCACATCTATCTCTCAATGTCTGTGAATCGTTCCCTTATTCCATCTTCTTCGACAACAGAAGCAGCAGAATGGCTTGAAGACCTTGGTATGAGGGTTGGTGACCAAGAATATGCAAACGGTACAGTAGAAGTGTTTTACTTTGATATCGTAAGCGGAACAATCACCTTTTTGCAAATTTTCCTTGGCCTCATTCAAGCCTTTGATTACATCATCATGATTCCAATTGTGGTACTATCTATTGCAGTATTGATCTACGGATTGGTTCTGAGTCTTGAACAACGAAGACGAGAAATCAGTATCCAGCGGGTCATAGGTGCAGATACTCAACGATTGAGTGGTATGGTCTTACTTGAATTATCAGTCATTGCCTTCGCAGGTTGGATTGTGGGATACCTACTCGCAATGGTCGCAGTACCGATTGTCCTCTCCGCTGTAGGATTCTTAGTGTTCTCAGAACTGACAACAGCAGTTAATCCTGCCCTGTCGCTCGGAGCAACACTCTTCACAGCATTTGCAACACTCGGCGTGGCGCTACTCTTCGGACGTAGCCGCACACGTGAATTCATTGAAATGGAAATAGACGAAGGTGTGCGAACGATTTCGAAGAAACGTCCTCCACGACGTTGGCTCCATTGGACAATGTTTACCATTGGTATGCTCTCTTTCACCGATACTGCTCTTGAGCAAAATGGTAGCGAGGATGGTCTGTATTCAAACTTCTTCCTCGAAGGACTGTTCGGAATCTTCGGACCTTTCTTCTTATGGATTGGCGGTGCGCTTCTTCTTGCTTGGTTGGGTGCTAAAGGTCCTTACATCATGCAGTTTATCTTCGGCAAGACTGCGTTGTTGAAGGATGTTAAGCGTGGACTGAAAGGTTCAGGTTCATCTGAATCAATCAATAGGCTCTCTGTCATTATGCTTCTGACGTTATCGATTGTAACGCTGGCAGCAGTACAAGGTTATACAGGGACACTCGTTGATGAGAGAACCGCAGATGCAAACGTAGGTTCTGAATTACAGATGGTCATGGACGGCCCTCGAAACCAATCTCAAGTTGAGACAGTTCTTGCCGAATATTATTCTGATGGAGAAATTGTCGCAATGACGGTTCCTCAAATCCTCCTCAGCCCTTCGGCAGGTGGGGATGCATACCTCACCTACGTTCTGATGAACAACAGTGATGAAGTATTACGGTGGAATCAACAAGCGATTCCAGGAGACGGTTCTGATCCTTCAATCTACGGAGGTATGACGTTCACAGCTGGGGCAGAAGCAGCCTATGGTTTGGATTTGTGGGGTTCAGGACGGCGAAGTAATGATGCAGAAGACATCGTTCTAGCTGCTTCAGATTCACGTTCAGAGCTGGTCAATTTCACATACAATGACATAGATTTCGTTCCATCCAACATCTCTGAAGAAGATAGACTTGGCCTGTTGTTTGCCTATGCATCTGTTATGGATACTGATCTCAGCGATGCTAACCTGTCAAACGAGAACCTCTCAAATCGTGACTTTGGTCGAACGAATTTCATCAATGCTGATCTCAGTGGAGCGAACTTCTCAAGTGCAAATCTAAGTGAATCAATCTTTATCGATACAGATATCACAGGTACGAATTTCTCTGAAGCGAACCTTGAAGGAGCAATTTTCTTTTCCTTTGCATCTCTTCTCAGCGCAGGTCCTGAACCAACATTGGAAGATGTTATCGAACGTATTGGGCTCTATGACCTCAGCGTCACTGAAAGCATTGAAGGGATGATTTGTCCGAATGGAGAAACAGCTCCGGATGAAACATGTACCACCTTCTCTGAATTCTCAGACTTCCCAGAGTTGCTCCAACCATTTTTGTTTGCTCAATCGATGGATGTTGTCATCACTCCGCACCAAGAGGAATTGAGGTACATTGGAGTGCACACATTCATTCCTGGCGTTCCAAGTGCTGCTATGGGTTCCTCTCTGATTATTTCAGAAGACTCGTGGAGATCATTTGTTGGAGATGAAAAAGCAGATACGCACAACTCGACAACTTGGATCATTCATCTTCCTGATATTGGTGGAGATGAGCTGAAAGCACTTGCTTCAAGGGTTGAAGCAGATCCACAAGTCTCGAGCACGAACGATTGGGAAACTGCTCACGAAGCAGTTGAGCGAGATGGTGGGCTAATCTTTGGAACACCTGGGCTTCTCTCATTACAATTCGTTGTTGCAAGTATTGCTGCTGTAGCATCAGCCTTCGTTTTCTTGTCGTTGGTACTCACGCAGCGACAAAAGGAATTGGCGATTCTACAAGCAATAGGGGCAAGTCCTAATCAGATTATTCGTCTCGTACTGTTTGAGATTTTGTCAATTGTTCTTGTTTCGATGTTGCTCGGAATCATTCTCGGAATTGGTGTCGCTTTCTCCTTTAACGGATTCTTCGATGTCTTCGGATTCATCTTCCAGATATTCGGTGGAACGTCGACGGTGATTGAACGTGAATTGGTCTATCCATGGGTTCAACTCGGTTTAGTAACGTTCTCTGTTTTCGTAGCGGTCGTTCTCGCATTGGTTGTAACAACACGTCGAGCACT
>CALBJF010000283.1 GCA_937892665.1 uncultured euryarchaeote
GGTCATTTTTGGCCAAATCCCTCGCCCAATTGATATCCGGAGATTTAAACTCACTCTGCAGTGGTTTTAGGGGGCCTTTCAGAATTGAATTTATGGCGCTGCGCTTGGCCAATGCGAGTTGGACTGCCATTTTTTTATTGATATTTACTGAGACATACTCTTTCAGTGACTTCGTAGCTTCTTTCATTGCTCCGCATTCAATGTACAACATCGTTTGGCGATCTTTACCCTCCACATTGCGAACACAGAATTTAGCACGAGCAAGATTTCCCGATTTGACATACTTCTTGGCAGCATCAAACCATTTCCCTCGCTCCTCATCTCTTTCAGCCTCCAATCTAAAGCGTGTATTTGCCGGCATGCCTCGTGCGCCAGCGAGGATCATGGCGAGCGTTGTTGGTTGTTTCTCAACGGAAGTGCTGTCCAGGGCGAGATCTGTTATTTCTGAGATCAAAGTACCAGAAAGTTCACTGTTCTCGCCAGTTTTTTCTACGGCGGCTTGGTACAAATGATGAATTGCATCATCATATCTTTGATCTTCTATTGCTTGTTGGCCTTTACAAAAACTGTAGTTGTGCTCATCTCCTGAATTCCTAAACGCCTCTGCAGCCATTTCATAGAGTTCGGCATTCATGTATTCGTTTGCATATTCGAGCAAGGCTTCCTCTGACAGTTCCTCAGAAAAGAGTTCCAATTTTTCTGTAAGTGCTTCAGTAACTGCAGATGTTTTTTCCATTACATCCTTCATGAAGTAGGAGAGATTGTTCTTCGGGGCAAGAATGCCCATCAAGTACCTCGCCCTTGTAAATGCCACGAAAACGTGACGTAATTCTAGTAATGCAGTGCTGTTCGAAAATTCTCTTTCTCGTGCTCTTTCGCCTCGTATGGGATTTGATCTTAAATCTAAAATTCCTTCCGACCCACTATCTGGCGCCCAAAGCAGTATGTTACGACGTTCTAACCCTTTAAATTGAGCGATTGTGATGATATAGCTATGATTTTTTATCATCTTACACAGAGAAGTCCTTGTTGCCTCATCTCTTACAAGCATCGGGCATCCGACGTTCGGAAGATCGTTTTTATTCAGTAAATCAATTAGTTCCAACTCTTCAGCAAAGAAAATCAACCCAGGTTCGCCTGTATTCTCACCTGCATAAGGACGTTGAAGTGAGGGTGTACCTTCGTTGTCCAATTCTCCTTGCAATGATAAAATATGATTTGCAGCATCCACAAGGTAGGGCGTTGATCTAAAATTCTCCACCAAGGTTTCATGCTTGCTTATTCTGAGATCCAACACTTCATAGACCAAATCAGAAAGTGCTTGCCAAGTAAAAGAACTTGGCTGAATTGATTGTGACAAATCACCGGCTACAGCGAACCTACGTAATCCATTTGGCTTTAGTAATGTTAACAGAACTTCCATCTCGGCCCGAGTCAGATCTTGCACCTCATCGATGTAGAGGCATTGCACCGAACGAAGTTCTTCGTTCTGAGTTATGCGATTAAATACACTGCGGCACAAATCGAGACTGTCCCATGAGTCTTGGGCTGCAGTACTGGTTGAACCTCCTTGGACGGCGTCCTTTGCTAGGTCATAGAAGTCTTCTCTTTGTTCTTTAGGGATGCGTCCCCTTCTCCGCCCGATCTCAGTATACTCCTCTGTAGTAACAAGGTCGGAGGTCCCACGAAGGTTGTAACCCCTCAAAATCCCGCGGTATTCTTCCCAAAACAGGTCTAAATCAACATCATGACGGTCGAAGAATGTTCGAAATCTACGTCGGGTCAACTCTTCTTTTGGTGGGAAGGCATTTTTGTTTTCGATATTGGACATGAACAATTCCTTCACAGTTTTGATGCACTTCGACACTGATTCATGTTCATTTTCAGGGAAAAAAAGCTTCAATGATTGCACAATATCCTTCTTCAGGCGGTCATTATGCGTTACAAAAAGTATCTCTTTCTCAGGGCTCGTGTTCTCACTTTTACTGTTCTTTATATCATTCACAAATCTGTAAATCAAAATTGTGGTTTTACCTGTTCCAGCAACACCTTCCAGCAGAAACTGATTGTTGTCATAATGCATGAGTTCCTTCTGATGTTCTTGGAGCTTTAAAATCGCAGGGAGTTCAAAATCCTGGATTTGTGAAAGGACGTCATAATTGACCACATTTGGAATGACGAAATCGTAAATTGTCGCTCTTTTCGCCCTTGCAACATAGTCTTGCCCTGTCCATCCTTCTTCTTGCTCCTTTGGAGGAAGTTCGCTAAATCTAACACGTGCCTTTGTTTCTAGATTTTTCAGTTGAGAAATGGTACAATCCTCTAAGGTTAACTGTTCAGTGTTTTTATCATCCCAGTCAAGACGATCAAAACTCGAAGCGTGTACAATATGTTCAGCCGAACGCTTCAATTTATCTTGGAAATCTTTCTTGTCAGAAACACAAAGAACTCTAATTTCAATTTTTGGCCCATCCGAGGAGTAATCAAAGAGAATCCTGATACTGCTAGATAAACGAATGTAAAACACTGGCACTTCAACAGCTCGAATGACCTTCGCTCTCGCTCGTTTTGGCATCCCATATTTTTTAATATCTTCAAGCAGGTTTAGGATTTTTTTGAAAAATGTCTTTCTGTACTCCGTCCTTCCTTTCCTTGAGTTGACCCATAGCAGGACTTCTGGTGTGAAGGTGACAGAGTGATTTTCAGGTAGAAACCTACCATCAGGTGATAAAAACTCTTTTGTCACAATTACGTTTTGTTTCAACGGTATTTAATGCTGGTGCCTGCATTGACATCACGCTGTGTAGAGATGAGCGTGCTTGGCGCGAACCTTGCTGATTTTGGGG
>CALBJF010000284.1 GCA_937892665.1 uncultured euryarchaeote
TCGTCTGGATTTCCAGGGTGTGCGACCATTGGGCGAATAGATGAGAGGTCGATATGGTGGACTCCACCGTGATATACCGCTCCTTCATCAGGAGCGACAGCTCGCTGTCTCTGTTGAATCATATTGAGGTGGGGCATTCGCATTTCCATCCAATTGAACAGAACATCATCTGCTTCACAAATCCCAGTTCTTGCTGAGCATTCGGTTGCCATGTTGCACAATGTCGCTCGTTCATCTGCTGAAAGTGATTTCAGTCCAGGCCCTCCAAATTCCATTGAGCGATTTAATGTCAGTTCTTTTCGAGCATGGTCTGCGAGAATAAAGAGGATAACGTCCTTTGCTGTGCAACCTCCGTTTAAGGATCCTGAAAGTTCGAAGCGGATTGATTCTGGAACTTTTACGAACGTAAAGCCTGCAGATACGAGATTTGCATATTCAGTAGCACCAACACCCCAGGTCAACGCATTTGATGCGCCTCCCATGCAGGTGTGTGAATCTGTGGCTTGGATGAAATCTGAAACTTCGATGAATTCTTCGCGTGCAACTTGATGGCAAATCCCAGGTGATATTCCATCGACAGCAGAATAATCCCGAACTCCAGTATGCTTTTGGAATTCGTTCTGTAGTCTCCTCAAGGTTTCGACTTTATCCATAAATGGAACAAATTTTGGATTGTGATGTGCATAAAGCAAGTGGTCTTCAAAGACACCGAACTTCTTCGGATTCATGAGTTGGTAGTCCTCGCCGTATGTTTCCTGGAGAAATGTATGAACCTGGGCTGTGGTGAATTCATGAGAATAGCCGCCTTGAACTTGAGCAATAACCGGGTCTTGAGGTTGGACGCATGCACCATTTGGCTGTCCAACGAGATTTCGAGCAATGATTTTTTCCGCCATGGTCATAGGTCGTTGTTCACTTGATAATTCTGGTAAAGAAAGTTGGCCATCCTTCAACTGCTTCGAGAATTCAAATAGTCCTCCAGATTCAAGGATAAGCGCAGTTACTTCATCGTATTGTTGTGTGAATTCTTCCAGTTGAAGCGTTTCTCCATCTTGTAATCGCTTGAGCATCTCATGGTTGCCCATCAATTGTCCAAGGTTGATGTTGTTCCGTTCATGAATCGGTGCAAACGAGGCAGCAATTACAATTCGAATACCCGCCCAGCGTTCACATTGCGCAGCGGTTTCTCTGCTTGAACCAGTGCCCTTTCGTTGTCCTGATACGATAACTTCGAACCCACCGTCAATCAATGCGTCTTCATTGAATACGCGGATGCCATTCTGCATGAGGCCAGCATATGCATTTTTTGCAATCATTGCAGGATCATGATCAAAACATACCCAAGCAGGCGTCATAACATCTGTGTTGATATCGTCAAGAAGATCTCCGACCTCCAAATCATCCATGCGAAGATTTAGACCCTCATACAACTGTTTCCGGATAAGATCAAGATCCTTGGTAAGGAATAGGATCCTCTTTCCGGCGGTTAGAGAAACTTCACTTGCCATCTCTGCCATGTCCATCCCCAATCTTCTCAGAAGGCTTTGGTGTTTAACCAATTCGTTACATAAGCCTCTAAAATGAAAAAGTGTTAGAGGGGAAGGTTTAAAAGAGGCATGCCAATCGTTAAAATAACTGTTTCTAAATCTACATTGAGGTGGATACTATGGATGATCAGCAAGTTGAAGATATTGTAAAGTGCCCGGAATGCGGCAGCAGAAGCCTAACGAGAGACGAAACCCGTGGGGAAGTAACCTGTGATGACTGTGGTCTTGTACTCGAAGACAACGTTATCGATCAAGGTGCTGAATGGCGTGTTTTCTCTCCAGAACAAGGAGACCAAAGAGCACGTACTGGTGCGCCAATGACTGTTATGCTCCACGACAAAGGTCTGTCTACAGACATTGACTGGCAAAACAAGGATTACTCTGGAAAGACCATCAATTCCCGTTACCGTTCTCAATTCTATCGAATGCGTAAGTGGCAGAAGCGAAGCCGTGTAAGTAACGCAACAGAGCGTAACCTTGCAATGGCTCTAGCTGAGCTTGACCGTATGGCAAGCCGCCTCGAACTACCAAAGACTGTTCGAGAAGCAGCAGCAGTCAATTACAAGAAAGCAGTCGATAAGAGACTTATTCGTGGAAGGTCAATCGAAGGAGTCGCTGCAGCATCTCTCTACGCTGCGTGCAGGCAATGTGGTGTTCCAAGAACACTCGATGAAATTGGACAAGCATCTCGAACCGGCCGTAAAGAAATTGGCCGAACATACCGTTTCATGGTACGTGAACTCAAGATGAAAATCATGCCAACAGGCCCTGAAGACTACATCTCAAGATTCTGTTCCGGACTTGGTCTTGACTCTGAAGTTGAAGCAAAGGCGTACGAATTGATCAAGGCAGCTCAAGAAAAGGAATTGACAAGCGGCCGAGGACCAACAGGTATCGCAGCATCGATTATTTACATCGCTTCTGTTCTGTGCGGAAAGCGTAGAACTCAACGTGAAGTGGCTGAAGTCGCTGGTGTTACAGAGGTTACGATTCGAAACCGATACAAGGAATTGATTCAGAACCTGAACATCGAGCTTGATATCTAATCAGAAGAGGTTTCTCGATGAGTAAAAGTCGCGATATCATTGCGGAAGCCACATTTGAAGCGGTTGCTACGCAAATGGTTGAAGCATTGGAACGTGGAACACTCAATTGGCCACTTCCTAATCCCCCGATAACAGATCCAGACTTCCCCGTTCGAATGCCTGAGCGAGACCAAGATCTCATCTCCCAGGGGCTGTCAATGCTTCATGCAGATGTAGGAATGTTTGATCGTCATCTCGTGACAATCGTAGATTTAATCGTTCCACATCGAATGAATTTGAGCGATGACCCATTTAAAATGCATCAAAAGTGGCTTGCTCGTCGAACCAATGATGTTTCCCAACGTATGTTGTTCT
>CALBJF010000285.1 GCA_937892665.1 uncultured euryarchaeote
AGATACCAGTTTCAATTCCAGAACTTGAAGCAATGCCTTCAGGGCTTGTTGAATTGATGCGTCTAATGTGTTGCCATAACGATGTACTGGAATATTCAGTTGAACAACAAAAAACGCACATTTTTGCATTACATATGCTGGAATTAGCAAATGCTTACAATGGGTTTTACCGAGATTGTCACGTACTCAACGATAACTTAGTCGATGGATTCTTTTACGAAATCAGTGAACTTGGTCGCAGTTTGTTACGAACTGGTTTACAAGGATTAGGAATCTCTCCTATTGAGCAAATGTGATCATTGACCATCATTCAAGGTCGATTGATACAATTGTTGAGTAATGACGTCATTTGTTTCTTCCATCGAGGCTGCCACATCAGAACCAATCGTTCTCAGTTCATTATACGCTTCTTCGATATCCTTTACTTGTTTGAGAAATCGAAGTGGAGGCCAGCCACAGTCGACAATTTCAGGATCAACAGTACTCTGTTCAATCCAAGCCGAACAACTTGAACCGTAACATAATGCAGAGAGGTGTTCCAAATCCACCCAAAACGTTCTTCGTTGGCACACAGGACAGATCTTTCCTTCAAGAGACGATAAAACAGTCATTCCATCTTCGCCCAGAACATCTACATCCCATGCTACAACACTTGCTTCAGTAAGGCTCATCTGTTCGCTTTTCCCAAGAAATGTTTTGAGAACCTGCCATGCAATTTCTTCGGTGCTGAAACATCCCATGCCGATGGCTGTCCCATCCACTTCAGTTGCACTGGGTACGTACACTCTTGAAGGAGATTCCATGATGGGACTAGGGAGGACTTCTCTTTGAAGTCTCCCGTTAAATTCGCCTACTCCATGCGATTCCAAGTGTATTCTATGAATGGAAGGCCGCCTGGATGTGGCAGTGGAGCGTCTGGCTTCTCTATTCGAACAAAGATTGTTTCAACTTCAACATTATTCCGAATGAATTCAGCGATGTTTACTGCCATTTTCTCAATTAATCGAATCGGTTTTGATTCTAGAACAACAACGTCTACTGCTTTTTGCAACAATCCATAATCGACAGTGCTCGAAAGTGCTTCATCATGAACATCATTGATCAAATCGACTCGTACGGATACAATAAATGGTTGAGATTGTTTATGTTCATAGTCAAAGTAACCATGCACACCATCGACTCTATACGCATCAAGTCCAACACGAATCGACATGAGTTTCACTCCTCTCGTTCATGAACCCAAATGAGGTGGTAGCCAAATGTGGTTTTGATTGGTGGGGATACCGTCTTGAGGGGAGTCTGCCAAACGGCTTCTTCAAATTCACGGACCATGTTTCCTTTACGGAACCACCCTAGATCACCACCACGCTGAGAAGATGGGCAAGAGGATTTCTTACGTGCTAATTTCTCAAAATCTTTGAGTTTTCCAATCTTCTCCGAAATCTGTAACGCTTCGGATTTAGAGGCGACAAGAATATGCGATGCATGAGCACTTGGGTTAACCATAACCTGTCCACTCTGCTTTCCTTCTTGAATGCGACGCTTAGGCTTCTACTGGCCAAGCAAGATAGCGGAGATAGGTGCCGTAAGCTATTACCGAAATTCCGAGTGACTCTTCATTGAACCGAGACATATCATCTTTGTAGGTATGGTATTCCCATGACCCTGATCCATAACAGACCAACGCATTTCCTTCAACACCATCTGGTAAGTCGTAAACAAATGGACCGTGATCAGAATTGTATGGCATTGTCGTTTCTTTTGTGAGTGTCACTGAATATTTGGAAAACACACTCGATTGTTCATCATTCAATAAATCGATGATATCGCTTACATGATTGATGTCTTTCGCTGAATTTGAAAAGAAACGCAGACTGTTTCCTCTGTTTGCCATGTCGATATCGACGTGGTTCATGTCTAGATTGATGTAAAGTCGAAGGTTACGAGCGAGTTCATTTCCGTTTGCGTTAACATATGCTTTACTCCCCCAGAGGCCTTCTTCTTCTCCACCCCATGTGCAGAATCGGATGGTGTATTCAGGTGTTCCACTTTCGTTTGCAATAATTGCAATTTGTCTTGCCATTTCGAGCACACTCGCAGTTCCAGATGTGTCATCAACAGCACCTTGTGCGTGGTAGACCGTATCGTGATGAGCTCCCACGATAATCAAGTCCTCACTTTTCCCATACATCGTGCCACACGGAACGCTTACTGCGATTTCACCCGCATTGTCTATGTCACTAAATAATCTCAGAACCGCCCCTTGTTCAGCCAATTCAAGCATCTCCTTTCCAGTTTGGTTTGAAACAGCGAAGAACGGTATGTTCTCTGGAATCGAACCGCTGTTAGCGGCTTTCATCTCATCAACACGTATGGACTTGAATATTGGAACGCAATCATCAGCCTCAATTTGCCCACAGTTCGTTTGGTTATTGATGCGAAACAATCCTGCAAGTGTATTTTCAGCAGCCTTGATGTACATGCCCGTATTTCCATCGATGTTTCCTCCGCCTCGAATGATTCCAACTTTTCCAGATGCAGAAGACCAAAGTGAATCATCTGTGCCATCTTCAAGATCGATAAGTTCCATATTTTGCCCAAATTGAATATCTGCTGATCCCGAGTATCCTTGAATCACATAATCGCTACGATGTTCAAAGGTCGTGATTTGAGCTCCAAATCCAGAATCACATGATGGTCCTGTTAAGAATCCAATAGTAGGGATGCACATCGCTATTTCAGGAATGCTGTTGATAGCAAACATTGGGACCGGATATGTGTTGAGTTGAGGCGAATAACCCATCTCAGTAAGGTTATCTAAAATCATCTCAGCAGCAGCAGCCTCTTCGGGACTACCAGACATACGTCCTTCCCATTCAGGATGCCCTAGGGCGACAAGTTCTTCCGCATACCATCGAACTTGGCTGGCATCGAAATCAATTGGTTCGTAAACCGGTTCATCTTCGCCTAATCCAATCAATGACGGATTGAATACAACCACAAGGAGCAAGGTAGCGACGAAGATAGAACCTGTAACTTGTGCAAGGTTGAGTGGGCCGACGACCGTTCTTTTCCAAGCAGATGTTAGAATAATATCTTCTTTTGAGGTGAAGTAAGGATGCAATCGTTCAACAAGTTCTGCCTTTTTCCCAGACTTGGCTAAGCCTCTAGAACCGAGTTCATCTTTGAGTTGATTCACCGTCATTGAATCAAGTGAATCTACGCCGCTCATGTTTGATGACAACGAGTCGAATCTTTTGAAGGCGATGGACTCATGCTCAGAATTCATCGATTTCTTCGCCAGTCCATCTCTTGCCGATGGAGTGCTTTAGTCCAATTTGGTCGAGAATACGTGCAACGACGAAATCCACCATATCATCGATTGATTTTGGATGGTTGTAAAATCCAGGTGATGCGGGGATCACAACGGTTCCCCATGCAGAGAGTTTGGCCATGTTTTCTAAATGCACAGTAGCATATGGTGCTTCACGTGGAACGATGATTAAGTTTCGTCGTTCTTTCATTGCAACAATCGCAGAACGTGTGATGAGATTGTCACCAATTCCCGCAGCGAGTTTTCCAAGGGTCGTTCCAGAGCAAGGACAGATGACGACAGCATCGATTGGTGCTGATCCAGAAGCGGATTTTGCTCCTATATTGGCCTGTTCTTCGAGGAGTGCTCCAGTTCTTTCTGCAAGTTCCTCTGGTGTTGTATCACATTCATGCTTGAGTGTAATGCGCCCAGAGTTGCTCACAACGAGTCGGATTGGAACATTCAACTCTTGTAGCGCTTCAGCGAGTCGTACGCCATATGCTGCTCCTGAAGCACCTGATATCCCAAGAACGACTTCGCCCATGATGGTAATTCCAGCCTTCCTCATATATGCACTTGTTTGTAACCCTTGCCAAATCAACGGTTCAGGCAATGATGGTATGTTGAAAGAAGTGCTTGCTCAAGATCGTGTCGAGAAACTGAATGATTGAGTCGATTTAGAGATGTGGTCGTAGATTCAGAAAGGCCGCAACCTGCAAGGTCTTCCACCCGTCCCATAGGAGTGTCATAATTGATGGTAAATCCGTGTCGACTGACCCATCGAAGAAACGATAATCCAATGCTACAGATTTTCTTTTCTCCAACCCACACGCCTTGCATTCGTTCATCACGGTATCCGTCGATACCCAGCGTTGCCAGTGATTCAATGACCCATGCTTCGAGTTTGTGTATTATTGCTGCTACTGAGTTTTCGTCTTTCCTGTCCCAATGAATAATTGGATAGACGACAAGTTGTCCAGGTCCATGCCATGTCAAGCCACCTCCTCGATCGACCGCTTGCGTAGCATAATCTGAGGGAGGGTGGATGCCATCGTTTCGAGCACGTGGGCCAACAGTTACAATCTCAGGATGCTCGAGGATGAGGAGTGTGTCCGGTATCTCTTCTTTGATTCGTTGCATTTGCAGTTTTGACATCATCTCGACAGCCTCGTTGTATTCGATCACGTCGAACCTTTGGATGTCAGTAGTATGCATAGTCGAGCCTCAGAATTGACCTGATGAGCCAAAGCCACCTTCGCCACGTTCTGTTGATGTAAGTTGGTCATAATCAACTTCAGCGATGTGGACTCGTGGAACTGGCGCGAAGAGGAGTTGGGCAATACGTTCACCTTTTTCAATATGAAATTCCTCTCCCGATCCGATCCATGTGGCTAGAACTTTCAATTCTCCACGGTAGTCTGCATCGATGGTTCCTACTCCATTCGGGAGAATCATTCCTTTCTTGCCGAGGGATGACCTGCAACGAATTTGGCCTTCCCAACCCTCTGGTATGGCACAAGCTAATCCAGTTGGAATCATGATTGTCGATCCTTTAGGAACGACTGTCGCTTCAAGTGCATACAAATCCCAGCCTGCAGCTAGTGCACTACCTTGTGTAGGTAATCTCGCTTCAGGATTGAGTTTTGCAAACGGGATGTTTAGTTCACTTCGCATGGTTTTTCCTAAGCATGGAGGTTGAAGAGTTCTTTGCTTCTACCTCCACTGGAAACAGAGGTATATTCTGGCTTGAAATTATCACAAAAATAAATTTTGAATCAAGTCCATATAGGCTTCGGCTCCAAAATCACAATAAGGGGCACAGTCCCCTGATTCAAATACCCTCGAAAACACTGGTTCATAGGAGTCGAGGATGCGCATATTTATGTGCCATCTCGGACGGAAGAGAAACTCCAGCGCGTGATGGAAGGTGGAAACTATGGTAATCGAGCACAACAGAAACGAAGACGGAATTGAAATTGACCTCTCTCACGAATTCATCGAACCGATGATGCAGGAAAATCTGGATCGATTCGTACTCTTCCCGATTGAACATGATGATATCTGGGGAATGTACAAACAACATGCAGCGTCTTTTTGGACTGCTGAAGAAATCGATCTTGCTGAAGATCTCAAGGATTGGGAGCAACTCAATGACGACGAACAACATTTCCTCAAGCATGTGCTTGCTTTCTTTGCAGCCAGTGATGGCATTGTAAATGAGAACCTTGTGATAAACTTTGCAAACGAAGTTTGTTGGGCTGAAGCACGCGCTTTCTATGGTTTCCAAATTATGATGGAGAACATCCATGCTGAAACCTACTCTCTGCTTATTGATACTTACATCAAGGACACAAATGAGAAAAGTCACTTATTCAAAGCACTTGAAACAGTACCTTCTGTAAAGCGCAAGGGTGACTGGGCTCTTCGCTGGCTTTCACGAAAGAAAGGATCTTTTGCAGAGCGCCTTGTTGCATTTGCTGCAGTTGAAGGTATCTTCTTCTCAGGTTCGTTTTGTGCTATTTTCTGGCTCAAGAAGCGTGGTCTCATGCCAGGATTGACGTTCTCAAATGAACTGATTAGCCGTGATGAAGGACTCCATTGTGACTTTGCATGTTTGCTTCACAGCAAACTCGAGCGTCCTACGCCAGAGAACATGATTCACAGAATCATTGCTGAAGCAGTTGAAATTGAAATTGAATTCGTAACAAGTGCACTTCCGGTCAACTTGATTGGAATGAATGAAGATCTCATGAAGCAGTATATTCAGTTCGTTGCAGATAGACTTCTAATCACACTCGGAGCATCTAAACTCTACGATGTAAGCAATCCATTCCCATGGATGGAAATGATTTCTATGCAAGGGAAAACCAATTTCTTCGAGAAGCGCGTCGGAGAATACCAGAAATCTGGTGTCTTGGACGGGGCATCCCTCGGAAGTGTCCAACAGCGGTTTTCTATGGACGAAGACTTTTGAACCGAGCGCGAACAAAGGAAGATACGCACGCACAGTAAATACAGGAGAGGACGAAAATGACAATGCAAGTAGTAAACCGTAAAGGTGAGAGAGAAGATGTACGATTTGATGCGATTTTAGATAAGTTGAGGAACTTATCCGATGGACTTGATCCTAATTGGATTGACCCTGCACATCTTACCAAACTTACAATCGAAGGATTGTACGATGGCGTTACGACTCGTGAACTTGATCAACTTGCTGCTGAAACCGCTGCCTCTCTGGTTTCTCATCATCCGGATTACAGTAAACTTGCAGCTCGAATCTGTGTCGACGACCTTCATCGCTCAACCAAAGATACCTTCACTGATGTTATCACTGATCTGCGTGAATACATCGATCCTGAGAGCAAGAAGCATGCTCCGTTGATTTCAGAAGAAGTCTATGAGATCATCATGGCGAATGCAGAGGTACTCAACAATCATATTGATTACTCACGTGATTATAATTATGACTACTTTGGATTCAAAACGCTTGAGCGTTCATACCTGCTCAAACTCAATGGTGAAATCGCAGAACGACCACAACACATGCTTTTGCGAG
>CALBJF010000286.1 GCA_937892665.1 uncultured euryarchaeote
CCGACTGTGACCAGTACTTTGTCAACATTGAGTTTCTCGAATTCTGTACCTTCCTTCGCATCCTTTGGAGTGTACAAGAGGTCGACACTTCCGTCATCCTTTGCATCGATTCCCTTTGCGAATACTTTGGTATGAACCTTGATTTTCTGCTTCTTTATAGCGATTTCAAGTGGTCTTCGGAGTTCCTTGTCAAAGATTGGCAATACGGAGTCCATTGCTTCAATGATGGTGACTTCACTTCCAAGCATTCGGAAGGTTATTCCTAATTCGAGTCCGATGTAACCTCCACCAACAACAGCGATTCGCTTTGGTAATTCTTCCAGAGACAATGCTTCTTTTGAGGAAATAACGTGCTCGCCGTATTTCATGAATGGTAATTCAATTGGTACTGAACCATTTGCGAGAATCACATTTTCTGCTTGAATGAGTAAGGCATCTTTGCCTTTTCCAATCTTGACGGTTTTTGCGTCTTGGAATTCAGCCCAGCCGTTGACCAATTCAACACCCGCGTTCTTGAGCAGTGCTTCGACACCTTTGTTGAGTCGATCAACAATGGAATCTTTCCATCCCACAGTGTTAGCCATGTTCAATTCAGCAGGTCCTGGAATACTGATTCCCATGTGACCATCTTTTTCTGCATGCTTTGCAAGTTTGTGGAATGTATGTGCTGCATGGATGAGTGCTTTCGAAGGAATGCACCCTCGTATCAGGCATGTGCCTCCAACACGTTGTCCTTCTACGATTACTGTGTCTAGGCCAAGTTGTCCAGCACGGATTGCAGCGACATAGCCACCAGGTCCAGCACCAACAACCAATACTTTGCATTGACGTGTTTTCATTTCAATAACCTCACATGAAGATTGTAGCAGGGTGTTCAAGCATAGACTTGAGCAACTGAACAAGACTTGCACCATCGTGTCCGTCTACGACTCTGTGATCCCAAGATGAAGAGAGGTTCATTATTCGACGAACTTCAACACGACCTTCGATAACGACTGCACGGTCTTTTGCATTATGAACTCCAAGGATTCCAACTTCTGGTTTGTTGATAATCGGTGTTGCACCAAGTCCACCCATTCGACCAAGGCTTGTGATGGTGAATGTAGAACCAGAGAGGTCATCGGCGCCAGCCTTTCCATCTCGCGTTGCTTGAGTGACACGTCCCATTTCAGCAGCAGCGGCCCAAATGTCCATTGCTTCAACATGCTTGACGACTGGAACGTAGAGTCCACGGTCAGTTTGAGTAGCGATTCCAAGATGAACTCCTTCGTGTCGAGTTACGACTCCAGCCTCGTCATCATAGAGAGCATTGCACTCAGGGCGTTGTCCAAGACCTTTGACCAAAGCCAGCATGATGAATGGGAGATACGTCAACTTCGGAGCACCCTCTGGGCGAGTTGCATTGAGATGTTGTCGAAGCGCCTCTAATTCTGTTACATCAACTTCTTCAAAGTATGAGAAGTGAGCAATCGTAGAGTATGAGGCCATCATCGAATCAGCAATCTTTCGTCGCAGACCGATAACTTTGATGTCTTCAGTTCCAGTCTTTGTAACACGTGCGCTTCCACCGATTGGCATCGATGAACTTGCACGACTTGCACCACCGCTGAGGTGGACATCGAGATCAGCATGAGTGATTCTTCCTGCAGGACCCGATCCTGCAACGTGGTACAAATCAACACCAGCAGAGCGTGCACGTTGTCGAACTGCAGGACTTGCTAGTGGCTTTGTCCCTGGTGCACGTTCGACTGCTGGACCTGCTACAGAAACAGGTGCGGCTACAGGCTGTGGTGCTGGCTCTGGAGTTGCAACAGGTTCAGGGACTGGATCTGGTTTGGATTCAACTTCTTCCTTTACGGGTGCTTCATCTGAAGCAGAAGCGTTTCCGTCTCCATCGACATCAAACTCGATGCAAACAACACCGACTGGTAAGATGTCTCCTGCTTCACCGATAATCTTGCTCACAGTTCCATCGCATGGGGCTGGAATCTCGACGGTTGCTTTGTCGGTCATGACCGAGAGAATCGGATCATCTTCTTTGACAGAGTCTCCTACTGAGACCATCCATTCTACTACTTCGCCTTCTACGACGCCTTCTCCGATATCTGGTAATTTGAATGCAAATGTTCCCATATTTATTCCACCTGTGTTTTGTTTATTGCATCAGCGATTCGCTGAGGACTTGGCATGTAATCCCATTCCGTTGTATGCGGGAATGGTGTGTCCCAACCGGTGACACGTTGAATTGGTGCTTCAAGATGATAGAAACATCGCTCTTGGATTGATGCGCTCATTTCCGCTCCAAACCCACTGGTTTTGGGAGCTTCATGAACAATCACACATCGTCCTGTTTTCTTGATTGAATTTACAACAGTATCTCTGTCCCATGGGACGAGTGTCTGAAGATCAATGAGTTCACAGTCGATTCCTGAATCTTTGATTGCCTGTTCTGCAACATGAACCATTGTTCCGTAAGCGATAACAGTACAAGCGTTCCCTTCTCTGACGATTCGTGCTTGTTCGAGGGGCACGGTGTAATGTCCTTCAGGGACATCAGCATCTGGATGGCCAGTCCATGTTGGGACGTTGTGCGGGTCTCCATAGAACGGACCTCGGTAACATCGCTTAGGTTCAAAGAAAATGACCGGGTCATTGCACTCAATTGCAGAGAGGAGTAGGCCTTTAGCATTGTACGGATTTGAACAGTAGACCACTTTCAGTCCAGGGGTGTGTGTAAATTGAGCCTCTGGGGATTGTGAGTGATGATGTCCACCCTTGATTCCTCCACCAGCAGGTGTACGGAAAGTGAGTGGTGCTGTGAATTCTCCACCTGAGCGATGGCGGACCTTTGCAATTTCATTGACAATTTGGTCATATGCTGGGAAAATATAGTCTGCGAACTGAATTTCAGCAACTGGACGAAGCCCGTTAAGTCCCATACCCATTGCAATTGCAGCGATGCCACCTTCTGCAAGAGGTGAGTCAAAGACTCTGTGTGCTCCATATTCCTCTTGAAGGCCTTCTGTTACTCGGAATACGCCTCCAAAGAATCCTATGTCTTCGCCAAAGATAACCACATTTGGGTCTTCTTTCAGGGAAATCGACAACGCTGAATTAAGCGATTTGATCATGTTCATGTCAGCCATAATCTCACTTCCCAAGTTCCTCTCTTTGTTCTTGGATGTGCCAAGGAACGGTCTCGTAGACTTCGGTGAAAATTGTTGAAGCAGGTGGATACGGTCCCGAAGCAAGATCTCCAAACTCGCACGCTTCCTTGTATGCTGTCATGACGTCATCGTCAATCTTCTGAGCAAGTGCAGAGTGCTTCTCTTCATCCCAGACCTCAATGGAGATCAAATGGTCTTTCAGTCTCTGAATAGGGTCTCCACCTGGCCAGAATGTTGCTTCGTCGTTTGGACGATATGCAGATGGGTCATCTGAGGATGAATGTGCGCCTGCTCTGTAGGTGTATACTTCGATGTGAGTTGGTCCGAGGCCTGCTTCTGTTCGTTGACGTGCCCATTGGGTGATGCTGTATAGAGCAAGGAAATCGTTTCCATCGACTCGAAACGATGGAATGTCATATGCCAGGCCACGCTCAGCAAACGTCTTCCCACCAGTTGCGAGATTGGCGTGGGTCGAGATTGCCCATTGGTTGTTTACAACGTTGAGAATAACAGGTGGCTTGAATGTTGATGCGAAGTTGAGCGCATAGTGATAGTCGCCTTGAGCGGATGTTCCGTCCCCAAGCCATGTAATGCAAGCCTCATCTTTTCCTTGGTAAGCACTCGCCATTGCTACGCCGACAGCTTGGGAGAATTGAGTCCCCACAGGAGATGATATCGAAATAAATCTGCCTTCTTTGTAGGTGTAGTGGACTGGCATTTGTCTTCCACGAACGTTGTCTTCTGTATTTCCAATGCAATGGCAAATCATGCTCACCATGTCTCGTCCACGTACAAATTGAGCACCAGGTTGTCTGTATGAGGGGAATATCCAATCTTGCTCTTTCAATGCCATTGTTTGTGCAATTGCAATTGCTTCTTCGCCGAATGAACGCATGTAGAATGAAAGTTTTCCAGTACGTTGCATTTTGATCATTCGATCGTCAAAGATTCGCAAGCGCATCATGTATTCCAATCCCTCAATCATCGTTGCTTTATCGAGGTTAGGATCCCACTCACCTTTCGCTTCACCATTATCGTCGAGAACTCGAACGAGGCCTCGTGCATGAGATGCTGTATCATCGGATGTACATGTTGATGGATCTGGTCTGTTGAGATCTTCTGGTTGCTCCTTGAATGAGCCTCCAAAATCAGCAGATTCGCCAGGTCTAAACGGAGGAGTTCCGATGGTGTAAGGCGCTGTTGTCGCCGTTCTTCTCTCCGTCATTGGTTCACCTCACCATGACTCGGGTTTAAGGGATGTTGGTGAATTGCTATGGGCTGTACTTTCACATACGCTCCTGGCATCTCTTCTTCATTAGTTGCATCTAACGTCTTTCGCATAAGCAACCCTGCCTTGTAAGATGAGCGGACTAGTGGTCCACAAGCCACGCCTGAAAAGCCCATTTCAATCGCCGCCTTCGCCCATACGTCATACATTTCTGGTTCAGGGAATCGATCGACTGTAAGGTGGTTTTTAGATGGTGCAAGATACTGACCTATTGTCAGTAAATCGACCTTTGCATCCCGGAGGAGTTGCATAGCCTCTAGGACTTCTCCGTCGGTTTCACCAACGCCGACCATAATCGAGGATTTTGTAATCATGTCAGGACGAAGCCGTTTAGCTTCTTTGAGTATCATAATCGATTGTTCGAACGATGCTCTCGGATCACGTACGACTGAATCCAGTCTTGGAACGCATTCAACATTGTGGGCGAAAACGATGAGTGGGCTTGCTTTTAGGAGGTGAGCCAGATCATCAACATCTCCAGCGAGGTCTGAGCAGAGGAGTTCAAGTGTGACCTCAGGAGAGGATTTTGCCACTGCAGCGAGGCATTTTTTGTAGTGGTCTGCTCCAGAATCTTCTAAATCATCTCGATTAACAACAGTGATTACAGCATGCCTTAGATTCATTGAAGACACAGCTTCAGCAAGATGCTGAGGCTCTTCTTGGTCGAGCGGAGGTGGTGTCTTACGAGTTCCAACTGCACAGAAACGGCATCCCCTGGTACATTCTTTTCCTGCAATCATGAAGGTTGCATCTCCGCTTGACCAACATTCGTGAATATTCGGGCATTTTGCTTCCTGGCAAACGGTGTGAAGTTTGTTGTCTTTCACAGCATCCATTGTTTCATTGAACATTTGCTGCTCTTTCCCAGATGGAAGTTTTGTACGAAACCAGTTTGGTAAACGAGGCCTAGGTGCTTTCAGCGATGCCATTTTTAGATTTTTACTCATGACATCACCCCCTCGATGTTACGGCCACATGAACGAACATGAAAAAGGTGTGCAGGGGCGAAATCATGTGATTTTGAAATACGAGCATTGATGAATGCGAGTTGTTAAGCCGAAACATGGCCAATCCAACTGTACTTGTTACGGGTGGTGCAAAGCGTATCGGCAAGGCCATAGTCGAACATTTTTCACGCAAAGGTTACTCCGTCATCATCCATGTCGCCTCTTCATTGGAAGAGGGAAATCATTTGGCAGAAGAGTTGCGAACTTCAGGAGCCAAGGCGGATGTCCTCCAAACCGACTTAACAGATGAGAGCGCAACAGAAATGCTTGTGGAACAAGTTGAAAACCATCCATTTGTCAAGGAACGAGGTGGACTTGATGTCCTCGTTCACAACGCTTCTAAATACAGTCAAATCTCGATTGAAGATCTTACGGTTGAAGATATGAGGGTAATGAATCGGTTACATGTCGAATCCCCGTTGCAATTGACACAAGGATTGTCTCTTTGCCTCTCTTCTATAGAAGGTTGTGTTGTTGCCTTAACCGACACTTCTGGCGGCCAACATTGGGAAAAATTGTCTCATTACACAGCTAGTAAGGCCGGCTTGCGCCAACTCATGTTTGGGCTCGCTGGTGAACTTGCTCCTCACATTCGGGTCAACTGTGTTGGGCCTGGAGCGATTCTTTCGGCTGATTGGGAACAGGAGCATTTCGACAATGTTTTGCAACGTGTTCCTTTACGCCGTTCTGGTACGCCAGAGGACATTGCATCTGCGGTTTTCTTTCTGGCAAATGCCCCATACATCACTGGGCAGGAACTGAAAGTTGACGGTGGATGGACACTTTCTCCATAGGGAAGGATTTCATACATCCTTCTTCCCAGCGGTGTTATCGAGGTGGCTGAGGTGGTCAAAGGCGCCGGGCTTAAGATCCGGTCCCATATGGGTTCGAGGGTTCAAATCCCTCCCTCGATACCATTCTAAACTGCTATTGAACGCTGATTGTTCACACAAATCATGCAAAACGGTTTAACGCTTGCTGCTATCGGATAGCATAAGGGATGTCTTGACTATGTCTTCCAACCGGTTTGTTTTCGTAGCACTGATTTCGCTTCTTCTGATGAGTATACCGCTTGAAAATGGAGAGCAATCCTCTTTTTCTGAACCTGAAATAGTTTCTTCTGTAGGCGAAAATTTAGAAGATTATGAATTGTATCTTGATTTGATTGATGGCGATAATACGATTACAACCCTTCAACCAGAAGGGAGTCAAAAGGAAGCCAGTGTACTTGGGAACGGAATCCAATTCGAATCCGGTGAAATGATTTCTGACTTGAACATCAAAGGCAAATCCAGTGATGAAGTCAAGGTTGTGGTTTATCTGAAGTGGCGTGCAAGTCAAAACACGTCCACTGCTGAGGCAACATTCAAACTGTATTCAGGTAGTACGCTCGTAGAACAGATGACTGAAGATTTGGGCA
>CALBJF010000287.1 GCA_937892665.1 uncultured euryarchaeote
GCACAGTTTACGATATGATTCCCGCAAGGCAAATTATTCGGATCCTTGCCAGGCATCATCGAGATTCGTTCAGAATCAACAAGATGGTGAGTCTCATCAGTGAGGTTGCAATGAATCGATATGTGAGTGCAACGCTTGAACAAATTATCGACTGATTTATGCATTGATACGTCAAATTTCTTGGCTACTGCACTAGGGAGATATGGGTCATAGGAATGGACATCCATACCAAAGGCTTGAGCGACCCGAGCAACACCTTGCGCAATCCTACCGAATCCAATTAATCCTAGCCGTTTGCCATAAAGTTCGGTTCCTGTTAACTCTTTTTTCGCCCATACACCTGAGCGAAGCGTACGGTCTGCAGTAGGGATGTAGCGAAGAGAACCAAGCAAATGTGCAACAGTCAATTCAACCACACTTTGTGTACTTGCTCTTGGTGCATTAACGACAGGAATTCCAAGTTTAGAAGCAGCCTCTAGATCAATATTATCCACGCCAACACCTGCTCTTGCAACGACTTTGAGACCTGGTGTACTAACGTCTAGGATTTCTTTTGTAATTTTTGTTGCACTACGAACAATGACTGCATCAAAATCAGCCAATGCCCCATCAAGTAAATCTTTGAGTTCAATGAATTGACGTACAACCTCGCAATCAGCTTGTTCTAATCGCTTAATTGCTTCATCTGCCATACCATCAGTAACTGCAACCCTACGCATGACTTGCCCACTCTTCGACACGGTGTTAGAACATTGGGATAAAATCCATTCTTCGCAATGGATTCAAAACGAAGAGGCATCACGCTATGTTCAGTGAGCACATGGCTACCGAAGTTGATATCCAAGCCCTAATATGGGCACTCGGTATATTGGCAGTCCCGGTTTTCGCAGCGATACCACTTCGATTTATCTGGCGTTTCTGGATTGGTGGAGGCCATGAAGAATCAGAGTATAGGACTACTGTCAGACAGATTATTGATGCAGGAAGACAAATTGAAAGTTACCGACATGCATTGAATGATATCGCACGAAGTTTGAGACTTACGCCATCGAGACAACGTCTGATAGAGGCAGATATCCTCAATCCATTGTCAATCACACATTTCTTAATTTTACCAGCCCTCATAATTTTCCCGCTCGCATTTGTTGTAGCTCTCCCTGTCATGATTGTAGGATTGCCAGTCATTCTCCTCGTCGAATTCATACTCATCCGACAGCGGGTATTGATTCGTGCATTGGGTGCAGTTGAACAAGGAATGCATTGGCAAATTATCCACATTCCTCAATCCCATAGAGGAAACCAGTCAACTGAAAGAAGTTATACAGAATTCTCCCAACATCTCGAGCATTTCCATAAAGTTCCTAGAGGTGTATTCCTTGGTTTGTTTGCTTGGTTGATTATTCATTGGGTCTTCAAGTTGGATAATTTTGGAATTGAGATTATACTTGCCGCTTCACTCTACATCGGTTTACTCGCAATCGTTGGAGTATTGTCAACTGCTTTTGAAACCGATCTCGTGTTTGTAGACCCAGCAAAGGGTCGACTTATTCCGATCGATCAGTGGGTTGAATCACTGCTCAAGCCTCTGGTTGGAGTAGGGCTCGTATTCCTACTTGGGCGTGACCTCTTAGAAGAGTCAAGAGGGGGAAATCCTGCTCTGTTTGCTACAACGGTTCTCGCAGTACTGTATGGTGCAGCCATTGTAGGAATTGCCTACCAATGGGGCTACTCGGTATGGCGAGGCAAAAAGATTCAGCGCTCCTTTGAGGGGCAGGTCATTGAAACTCTCAATCCCTTATCCTATGATTTGACACGAACAAAAGGGCGTATCGAATTTATTGTTCGTAAACCAATGGCAGAGAGATTGCAAGAGATTGAAGAGATTCATACAGGACAAATGACCTTTGAAGACCTTGACTCTATGCCAAGTAATCAGCCAACAAAAGCCCCTCAAAATCCAATTTAATCATCGATTAATTCTGCATCAATTGTAGATGAAACCAATAATTTAGGTTCGTCTACACGAGATGAACGAATCAAGTAGCCAAGACCGATGGCTGCTACAAGCATAAACATTGAGAAGAAACTTGCAACACCCCAGTATTCAGAAAATACATCGCCTAATGCTGAGAAGAAGCCCTCGGATTCAGAATCTTCAGCCACTTCCTTGGGTACAATCAAAGAGAAAACTGCTTCTTGGTCATAAGCCATTCTTGTGAAGGTTAACTGACCGTCATATTCACTGTCATAGTCTTGAGAAGGAATGGCTGGATCAAGGTCTGAGTAGAAGTCCGGACGTTGTTCAAACGAAATGTCTACAGGTTCACTCAAATCAAGAGTCAGCGTTACATCAACTGTGTAGGGAATTCTGGATTCAAAGAATTCAGGGTCGTTGATGATTCCAAGCAGAGTGGCTGCCTGACCAGTCACATCGAAGTGTGCCCACGTATTCCATGAAGAGGAATCAACATCAAGATCACAAATCCATGCATCAGATACACGAGAGCAAGCACCTTGAGCATCATTGCTTCCATCTTCACCGAGATCTATCTCGAGTTGAAGGGCGCCAGCTTGGGCTGTGTCAATATCAAATTCTGTTGGAATAAAGCGAGCTTCAAGTTGCGTTGTCCCATTCGGAATCCAGACATAGTGGGAATCTTCTGTGTAATAGACTGCTCCACTAGCACCATTGTTGAAGTGATTCCAATCTCCTTTCCATCCGTGGTGAACTCTGTCAGTGTTGACGGTGATTGTTTTCTCAACCATCATTTCTTCATAAATTTCCCAAGCATCCCAAACGGTGTACTGAGGAAATTCAACCAAACCATCTCCGTCTTGGTCTCGCATGAGTTGGAGCGTTCTTGCAAGAGCAACAGCAGCATCTACATCTGTCAAACCGTGTCCAATTCTCCAGTCATGACATTCTCCAGTCGTACTTCGATAGCACTCAGCAGGGATATCATTGCACCCATCATCTGCATTACCATCTTCACATGAATTTGCCATGCCTTCATAGGTTGCAGTTAATTCAAGAATTAATTCCAATTCATGTACTCGAGAAAAGTTGGCTGTGTCCCAATCTTCGAATTGACCGTAGGATGCAGTGCCATCTCCACCTACAAGACTTGATCCTTCATCATGATCATCTCGATGGTAATCAGCGACACCGAGCGAAGGTGCTATCTGGAGAATCAATCCTGCCATGCCCCCAACGTGTGGAGTTGCCATTGAAGTTCCAGAGATCGACATGTAATACAAATCCCCTTGTAATTTCGTACTTGCGTCGATTGCTGTACCGCGAGGAGCAGTCGCCCAGATATCACGGCCAGGCGCCCCAACGTCAGGCCATGTATGTTGTTGGTTCATACATCCACGTGAGGAGAACGAGGTAACTGCAGTTCCGTCGTGTGTGAGTGCTGCTACAGAAATTGCGGATGGTGTGTTCGCATACACGTTGGTACGCAAATCCCCTGTACATTCACCACCTCCACCTGATCCACCTGAATTAGATGCTGCGAAAATCACCGCAACACCGTTGTCATAGGTCAGCATATCAGTCAGAGTAGCAACAGCTCCATTTGGATCGTAATCACCGTCAGTCCCCCATGAATTGGAGACAACACGAATGTGGTAAGGATTCTGCGAAGGGATTGAATGTTGATACGTCCACTCAAGTCCTTGTTCAGCAGCGAAGATAGATGCTCCGTCACCAGTTCCTAATGCAACAAGTTGACCACCTTTGGAAACACCGGCTCTTCTACCAGCGGACGCATCACCATTCCCAGCGATTGTACCACCAACGTGTGTTCCGTGACCCGAGGAGGTATCCGAGTTTGTGGTCTCAGTCCAAACACCATCCCACTTTGCAGAATAGATGACCTTCTCGCCGGTCCAAGGTTCAAGATAATCAAAGTCGGGATGTCCTGCATCAACCCCTGTGTCAAGGTCAACAATAGCAGTTCCATCTCCGTCCCACTCTGTAAAAGCTAAGTCTGTTTCAAAGGCTACCTTGCCATCAGTATCGACAATAACTCTGTGCCAAGCATCAGTAGCTCCTACGACATGCGTTGTTTCATGCATCATAATACCAGGATCAGTTGGGCCGCCCCATTCTGAGGGAAGATAGAAGAAATCAAGTTCACGATTGAGTTCAAGATATTCAATTCTGTCCCAGAGGGATATCTTTCGAATGCTATCAGAGGATGCTTCAAAGAGACCCCCGTCGATGAGTAATGCGTCGTGAAGATGTACAGCCCCTGTTGTTTTCATAAACTCAAGGTCATCAGAAGTAACAGGTGATTTTAGTTGAAAGATGACCTCATGGAGAGTCGAATCATCAACGTTGCTTGCAAGAGCTTCTTCAAGAGATGAATCCATCTTATCCAAATCACCGTATGGGTTTGTCCCTTGGGCAAGAGGAGATGCGAGTGATACTAAAAATATGAACTGGAGGAAGAACACGGTTAGTAGACGACTGTTAGAGTTACGACTCATGGTTGATGGCACCGAAAGACCTTCAAAGGTGTTTGGTATCTTTGTGAATACTATAACCACGGTATTTCATCAGGAATTTCTGCTAAAATATTGGCTGGAAGAGCCACTTGGATTTTAGAAACAGAGCCCAGTTTTTCTACAGAATCCTTCTGCCAGACAGTAAATTCTTCGAGAGATTCCATGGATAAAATAGGATTATGAATACGATTCCATCCGAGCGTTTGGAGCTCTGTACTCGGTGGTTCATGCCCACTGCAAACAAGTACATCATCTGAAAAACGTGAAAAAACCTTCAGAGAAGACCAATGTTCTTCCAAGCGACCACTTGGTAAATCATCCCTGCCAACTCCTGCTTCGCCGTTAAAGAAAAAATCTCCAGTAAAGATGTGGTTGTCAATTTCAATGATCATCGAATCTTGGGTATGCCCAGGTACATGATGAAACGAGAAATCTATTCCGGCTACATTGAGTTTTGTGGATTCATCAACAAAGAGTGTCACGCCAAGAGAAGGTGTATCTTTCCACATGATGTATGGAATATCATGCTCGTTTGAAAGAGAAAAACATGCAGTAATGTGGTCAGCATGTGTATGAGTTGCCATGCATGCGATGAGAGTCAGAGAACGCTGTTCGAGGATTGCTCGATAATGATCAATATGATCCCACACTGGGTCGATTAATACTGCATCATCGCCATTGCTAACAAGATAAGAACACGCCCAACCACTGGGACGGATATCTTCGACCTGCATGTTCTTGCGTAGCAAAACTTCTACTTCAACTCTCACGCTGATTTAGACGAGATTTGATGAGGGAGGTGGGTCAGGGACAAGTATGCATCCAACGGAAGTGGTTTATCTCGAGCATGATGGAAAGCTACTGCTCGTTGATGATTCAGGAATGGGACCTCAGCCATGCATCATGGGCAGACAAGAGTCTACGCCGAAACTTCGATTCCCAACAAGGGAGGAACTGGATAAAATGGAGATTCCTTGGGAGGAAGAGCGATTCACCGATATCCGATTCCAAGAATTGACAATTCGAGTTATACATGGATTGCCGACCATAGACTGGCCTTCACATTGGACTTGGAAAGATGAGGTCATCTCAGACAATGCAGTCCATCCTGTGGCGAGAGAAGCGGTTTATCGATCAATTCACAGACTCGTAGCAAAGGTGATTATTCAAAACGAACAAGACGAAGTGTTGATGGCCAAAGTCGAACGTGGTTTTTTCAAAGGATACTGGACTCTTCCTGGAGGATATATGAATCACAGCGAAGAACCTTCGCAAGGTTGTGTTCGAGAGACATATGAAGAACTTGGAATCTCCTTAGAGGTCGATGATAGGAAACCGATCATCACCCAACGCTCATTCCATCGAGATGGCATTTCGTTCATGAGTTTCACATACTTTTCAAAATGGAATGGTGCAATCTCTGACCTAAAATTAAAGGAAGGCGAAATTGCTGAAGCAAGGTGGTTCCCCTTAGACGAGGCTTTGAGCAACGCAGTATCGGAATTTGATCAGATCGCTATCGAATCTATTGTGAATTAAGACAGAAAGAGATCTTTAGCAGCCTGTAGGGCATCATCCAATCCATCAGGATTTGAACCACCGCCTTGAGCCATCGTTGGGCGTCCACCGCCACCGCCGTTAATGTGAGGGATGATTGAGCGAAGGATTTCAACAGCGTTGTAGCGTTCTGAAGCAATTGTTCCTTCTGTGCAAGCAACCATCAATTTACCACCGCCTTCACGAGAGCCTAGAATAGCAAGTGTCGGTTTCGATTGTTCTCTCGTTAATTCTTGAAGCATTGATGTGAGTTGTTTCAAATTCCCGTCAAGTTCCATGGCAACAATACGAACACCATCAATTTCAAGCGAATCATCACCACCACCAGATGTTCTCAAGCGAACAATTTCAGCTTCAAGTTGTTCAATTCTCTTCTTTTGATCTTTCCATTCACCAAAAAATCGTTCAGCTGTCTTTGGTAAGTCTTCATTTGCGATTCCAAACGTTTCTGAGGCAGTTCTCACAATAGAATCTTGAGATCGTGCGTATTGTAATGCTGCATCTCCAGCAACAATGTGAAGTCGTTCTACGCCATCTTGCACAGCAGTTGAGCGAATGATTCGGATTGAACCAATTTGACCAGGTTCGTCGTGATGTGTTCCACCACATGCTTGTACATCGTGATCTGAAATCCTCAGAACACGAATACTGTTTCCTTTGGGAGCCCCCCCTTGATACAAATCAAATCCATGTTTTTTGTCCGCTTCATGACGGGCTAGAACCGTTTTCTCTGTGCGAGAAACAAGTCCAAGAACTTCGTTTGCTAATATCTCAATCGCATCAAGGTCTTCTCGATTTAGACGTCGATAGTGAGTAATGTCCAATCGAGCGAGTTCCACGGATTTATTTGCACCAGCCTGATAGATATGTGGGCCAAGAATACGTCGTGCGGCTCCACCCACGATGTGAACTGCAGTATGATGATCCATCAATTGCTTTCGTCGCTTCCAATCAATCGTACCATGAACTAAATCACCAATTGAAAACGAGCCATCACAAAGGTGTATAATCAGTTCTCCAACCTTTTGGGTATCGAGAACGTTGCGGGTAACTGCATCCGTTGAAAGTGAACCATAGTCGCCTTCTTGACCTCCACCTTCAGGATAAAAACAGGATTCGGCCAAAACAATTGCATGAGTTGCACCATCAGGCCCCATGCCTTCAATCAGAGGCAGTGACGCCAACACACTTGCATCGAAGGAGCGCTGTTGAACATCTTCGTAGTAGAGTGGCACTGTGTTTGGCAAATTAGGAAGGTCTTCAACAATCTGTGGTTGAATTGTGGTTGAGGCAGCTTGTTTTGCCATGATTGCGTGCCTTTCAGCCATCTCTGCCGAAAAACCTGTGCGGAGGCGAAGATTACCCCATCCGTTACTCTTGGCGATGTTAATGACCATATCAGGAGGCAATCCATGTGAATCATTGAGTTTGAACAGGAGACTATCGGGTAACTCTTCTGCTTTGGAATCGATTGATTTCAACTCCTGTTGAATTAAATTTGAACCTTTACGAAGAACTTCCTTGTATCGACTTTCCTCAAGTTCCATAATCGTGATCAAACCATCTCTTGTTTGTTTCATCTCATGCCCGTTCATATTGACTTCAAGATGATGTTGGATTAGTTCAGAAAGTGTAATCGAAATCCCCAAATCATCACGCATGCGTAGGACTCTGCGAGCGAGCATTCGTGCGAGATAACCTGCTTTTGCATTAGAAGGAACCAAACCATCCCCAAGCATATGACAAAGAGCATGAAGGTGATCTGGAATTGCATAAATTCGTGAAAGTGGTTCAGTTACACCAATGAATTGTTCTTTCGTAAGATCAACATTTCGTTCCTTGAGTCGGCCGAGGAAAAGAGATGATAATTCATCAGCATCGACTCCAGGTTCGATATTCATGATTCCATTCAGGCGACTCATTTCTCCAAGTATACTGTCCAAATCTAAATCAGGCCATTGTTCAGCAACGGTAGAAAAACCACTCATCTCCTTGAGCCATTGGACTGTATGAGGGTAAATGGCTTCGTAAATAGTAGGCGTACCCGCTGCAGCCCAACAAAATCGTTCGAGACCATATCCGGTATCGATAATTTGCAACGGCATTTCTTTGTAACGGTCTCCCTTAAGTTCGATGTGACCATCTGGAGATTCCTCTAGATTCATGAATACGAGAGTCGCTAATTCCAAACCTCCAACGATGACTTCAACAGCAGCCCCCGCATTACCGCCGCCACACCATGGATTCTCCACATAGGTGATTTCATGAGCATCGATACCGAATGTATCGGTCAACATAGCATGGCAATAAGAAACACATTCCTCCATCCAATAATACGATTCACCTTCGTCTGGGCGATTAAAAACGTGATGCGCCATCATCTCAAAAGTAGTGAGGTGGCGACCAGAACGTCCAACTGCGTCAACATCAGTCAAACGAATACATGGCTGTGAAATCGTAAGCGGATTTGCAGGAGGTTGCACTTGACCAGATGTCACATGGGGTTGGAAATCTGCAATCGAAGCAATGGTCAGATGAATATCATCTCTCCAACGGGCTAAAACAGGATATGGTTCTATTCGATGATGTTGGTTTGTTTCAAAAAAGGATAGAAACGATTCACGCATCAAATCTTTCAGTTCTTTTCCACGTTGTTCAAATCCTGCAATAAGTGGATTTCCAATGAAGGTATATTCGTCTTGGTGAGTGTCTCCGCAAGTCGTTCGGTCTGAATCACATGTCCAAAACCAAAGTTTCGTTATCGTGCACTGTTTTCGGAAATAGCCGTTTTCATGAAAAACTGCTAGGTCGATTGCAGGTAAACTCATGTTACGCCCTCGTTCTTGGGGTGTTCCTCCTTGCTTTCAATCCTCCCACGAGAATGAGCAGTAATATCGGAAATCATCAAATGAATGATGTCTAACCACAACCATGGAGCCTGAATGGATGAACCATGTGGATACGTCCACGCCGGGAGTTGTTCGGATCAAGGCCTTTGGAAAAATGAAAGTTGATGCAGCTCTAATTGCATCGATGGAAGAAATCAAATCGTATCAAGATGGACGTGGCCCTAAGCAATTACTCAATGCCGCTCAACTACCTGGAATTGTAGGGACTGCTTGGGGTATGGCAGATTGGCACTACGGTTACGGTTTACCAATAGGAGGCGTTGTAGCAACTGACGTAAATCATGGCGACCAAGGCGGCAGCATTTCACCCGGAGCAGTTGGATTTGACATAAATTGCGGCGTGCGGGCTGTCGCTCTCAATCTATCTGTTGATGAAATCCCCAATCTTACGAAATTAGCATCCAGACTAAATGGAAGAATTCCTGCTGGCGGCTCGGGGAAAGGAGGGATTAACATCAACTCACAACAACTTGAGTCAGTTCTGCGAGGTGGTTTATCGGAACTTGAGACCATTGACGTTAGCAGTTATCACGCAAAAGGAAGCGTTGAATCTGAGGGATCTTTCGAAATTGACGAAGTTTCAATTAGCGAGCGAGCAAAGAATCGAGGGCTAAGGGCTCTTGGAACGTTAGGAAGTGGAAATCATTTCCTCGAACTTCAAAGAGTTTCCGAAATTGCTGACGAAGAGACTTCTAAGGCATGGGGTGTTGAATCTGATCAGGTTCTCGCTATGATTCACTCCGGTTCAAGAGGTTTGGGGCACCAAGTATGTAGCGACCATATTCATCAACTCGAAATGAGACTTAAGCAACGAGATGGGGCGTGGGTCGATGAAGAATGGGGGTATGAATTACCAGATCGCCAATTGGCTGCAGCACCCATCCATTCAAAGCAAGGACAAGCCTATCTAAACGATATGAAAACCGCAGCAAATTATGCCTTTGCAAATCGTGCGGTTTTAGCACATAGATTGTTTCTTGGACTGAAAGCAGAGCTCGGAGATGCTGTCGACATGACCACAATTTATGATGTATCTCACAATATTGCCAAAGTCGAAGATCACAAAATTCACGGAGCAAATTGCACTTGCATCGTCCATCGAAAAGGAGCAACCAGAGCATTCAGTGGGGACCAAATGAAAGATCATGATGTGTTCAAGCAAACAGGACAGCCTGTGCTTGTACCCGGAGATATGGGGAGAGGCTCATGGATTATGGCAGGACCTGCGAATGGACAAAACATTGCATTTGGTAGCGCATGCCATGGAGCAGGAAGAGCCATGTCTCGAACAGTAGCCCGAAAAACAATCGATCCGGACGTGCAAAAAAGTGTTCTTGATGAACAAGGAGTAATTGTTCATGCAGCAACTAAGAATATTCTATCCGAAGAAGCTCCATCGGCATACAAAAATGTCGATAACGTAATCGCTAATACTTACGCAGCAAACCTTGCACGTCCAGTGATCCGTCTCGAGCCATTAGCAGTCATTAAAGGATAATCACATACACATATTGGCCATTGGCTGACCAGAAGTTGGCGCTGCACCTGAGTGAACGCCGTCTGGTTCTTCCACAATGACTGACAAAAGTGTGTTTACAAGATCTTTAAGATCCTCAACTTGTAGTTGTAATTCCTTCACTCGTTCTCGCATATCGGCCTTCTTTTCAGTAGATTCTTTCATTCCCATCCCATCCGAAGAAGTTGCCTTCTTCATTCGAAAGTCAGTAAAGAAGCCTCTTAATGTTTAGGGGAAGTACAACGATTAGAATCATGTTTTGAGAGTGGAGCCACCGGCGAGAATTGAACTCGCGACCTCCTCATTACCAATGAGGTGCTATACCGCTAAGCCACGGTGGCGTAACCCGAGCCACCAACAATGCCGATATAATCGCTTCGCGTCAGTGAAGAGATGGCGCCGAGAGAGAGATTTGAACTCCCGAGGGACAGGCCCACGCGATTTCCAGTCGCGCGCACTACCAGGCTATGCGATCTCGGCTCGCAAACCAATCCAATCGACATCACCGTTTAACGCTCTCGCTTGGTAAAAGCAGGAGCGCAACAAACTCAAAGGGGAACCTTCTGGGGTGTGTATGGGCGGTGAGGAAAATGAGGTCTTGAACCCGAATCACAACGCCTTACCGTTCCGACTTTCAGATATTGAAATTAAACCTAAATTCTTTGATTTCCACCCAATAATTTTGACCGTTCGAAAAGAAATTATTTTCCAATGGAAATTGATTCGGGATGAATGGAACAAACAGCATTTGATTGCAATCCTCGCAGGTACGATTGCAATCTTACTTGGAACGTTTAATGGTGAAATAATCAACGGAGGCGACGCACAAATATCAGGACTAGAAGGTTTACAACAGTCCGGAGCGACATCCTATTTCCAGATGATTTTGTCCATTGTATGCTGGGGATGGTTCCTGTACCAATTACTTCGTTTGTTTCCGATCATGAGAACCCATAGTGTCACCTTGATGTTGATATGGGGCGGGCTTGGTTTGTCCCAAATATTATTCCACGTTGAGAATAAACTATTTCCAATATCATTTGATTTATCGGAGATGATGGGCGGGTTACTCGTAACACTCGTTTGTATCTTTTTCTTGTATTTCTTCATAAAAGCAGTCACTGAGACTAGAGACCTGCATGTTGAGACCAATCACTTGCATGAAGATGTGCGTATGATGGAAACTGAAATGGCAGAACACTCACTCAAGGCATGGACTGCAATATGCCTAACATGGTGCGGATTAGTAATTGTAAGTTCTTGGAGCGGAGCACACTTCGTTGCAGAAAGAATGGCCAATCAGACCATTCTAATCGTCGTTTACGTGGTACTTTCCCTCGTGTGCATTCCACTGATCATGTGGACAATATGGTTCCCACAACGTATGCTCGGGACAGATGCTCTTGTTCGAACTAAGGCTGCTGCTTCTGCCGAAGAGGATCTCCGGAGTAAATTCATTATGGCAGAAGTTGCTCCAGACGAAGAGGCTTGGTGATTTTCATGAAGCAATATAGAAAAGATTTCCCAGCCCTTATGCTCGAGGATCCTGTGGCCTACTTGGACAATGCTTGTGTAACACTGAAGCCACAATCTGTCATCGATTCAATTCAAGATTATTACATCAATACACCAGGTTGCGGCGGCCGTTCTGTTCATCGTTATGGAACCCATGTCTCCAAGATAATTACACAATCAAGGAATAAATTAGCAAACTTTTTGTCCTCTCCATCGGTAAGTGAAATTGTTTTTACACGAAATGCAACACATAGCCTCAACCAAATCGCCAAAGGGTTAGAATGGAACAAAGGTGATGTCGTCTTAACAACAGACAGGGAACATAATTCCAACCTAGTCCCATGGCTCCAACTCGTGCAAGAACAAGGGATTGATCATCGAATCGTTCGTTCCAATCAAGATAATACGTTCAATTTAGAATCCTTTGAGGAAGCCTGCGCTGAAGCAGGATCTAACCTCAAAATGGTTTCTATGAGTCATGTAGGAAATCTGGATGGTGTTGAAATTCCTGTGAAAGACATCACCAAAATCGCAAAGGATTACGGAGCCCTTGTATCCATAGATGGAGCCCAATCAGCACCACATATGAGTGTCGATGTTCAAGACCTTGGCATTGATTTCTATTCTTTTTCAATCCATAAAATGCTTGGACCATCAGGCATGGGTGGGCTGTGGGGTAGAACCGAATTACTCGAGAATATGCGGTCAATACAATCTGGTGGTCAAACTGTTACAACATCCACGTATGAATCATTCGAGTGGGCAAAACCTCCATCAAAATTTGAGGGTGGTCTCGGTCACTTCGCAGGCATGATGGCAACAGGTGCTGCTATTGATTATCTTACCCAATTAAACATGGATGAAGTTCATGCTCATGAAAAGTCTCTGAATAAAATAATGTCAGAAGGTGTCAAAAACCTACCTGGAGTCAAAATCATCGGGCCTGAAGACCCCTCAAAGCGAAGTGGTATCTGCTCATTGTTACTCGATGATAAACTCCCTTCGCATGATATTGCATTATTGCTTGATGAAGTCGCAGGAGTCATGGTACGTTCTGGACAACATTGCGTCCATTCATGGTTTAACGACAGAGGATACGATGGCTCATTAAGGACCTCTGCTTATTTCTACAACACTGAAGAAGATGCCCGCAGGTTCGTGGACACCTTCTCCGAAGCAGTAGAAGCATTCAGTTGAGGAAGTCACATGGAAGAATCAATTCCAGAGGTTGCAATCAATCCTCAACTGGAAAATGATCTCGTTATCGTTCGGAAGATTGTCAGCATAGGTGCTGGAATAATGCTCATCCTGGTGGCAGGATTTCTTTACAGTGTATTGGTTGGAGATGCGTTGAGCTTCGTAAAACCTAAAGATGCATTGATCGATTCGGAAGATGCATATCAAGATCTCATCAGAATGCCGACTAGTCTAACAGGAAAAGGTGTCAAAGTATGTGTTGTTGACACGGGTATTGAACTCGATCACCCCGACCTTGAGGGCTACGAATTGAAAGGATGGATAGATGTAGTTCAAGGCAAAACTAACCCATATGATGATAACGGACATGGCACAAATATGGCTGGAATCCTCATCGCAGATGGTTGGCTTGACGGGATAGCTCCTGATGTTGATCTCTATGTTGCCAAGGTGATGCAAGAAAACGGTTCTGGATATGAAGAAGATGTTGCAGCTGGAATTGATTGGTGCATCAATAGGAATACAAATATTATTTCGTTATCTTTAGGCGGCGCACCAGACCTACTCCCATTCCTTAATTCAGGTGGAAGAACAATCGAAGATGCAGTCGCTGATGCAACAACTCGGGGAATTTTTGTTGTTGCTGCCGCTGGGAATGACGGCGGAGAGGGAGATGACGGAGATGTAGCATCCCCAGGAGGAGAACGCCGTGTGATTTGCGTAGGTGGAGTCACTGAATCAGGAGGACCATGGGCCAAATCCTCAATCGGAAACAATGGAGGAAGTCTGTTCCCGTTTCAATTGCCTCGAAATGATCCTGACAAGAAGCCTGAAGTTGTCGCACCTGCCAAAGAAGTCCCTGTTCTCAACAACA
>CALBJF010000288.1 GCA_937892665.1 uncultured euryarchaeote
CTATTCATTCAAATAGGTGTGTTCAAGAAATATTCTCTTTAATCCAAATTAACAAACCGTTGAATCAAGGGTTTGGTGCACTCACTGCATCCCGTAGAAGGGCCTTAGTTGTACTCGCCCGTATTCGGAACGGTAGCGTCTGTATCGGTCCACTGAATCCCCTTCGTATCGGAAAATAAAATGCAAAGGGGTTTCAGATAAGCCCTACGACTAATCCGAATCGATTTGTAAATGGGTGGATTCAAGGTTGCTACTATCTCTAAATTTTGAATATAAAGTCAAACCCAGTACTATGACAGGTATTGAAAAGCAACAAATGAGGATAGATGGTACTTGATTATCTACCATTTCGTTTTCATTTGGATTTGCAGGATTGTAAGAGATCATTACGGTATCACCAATGTCATACCTTTCACAGTTTGGTTCATCCCCTGGGCCACCGGTAAAATGACATTCATCGCTTCCATTAAATGTTTCACCATCTACCTTGAATGTGTATTGATATTCAGTTAGTTCCGAATCAGGGGAATATGAAGAGAGAATCTCACCTTCGGTTTTCTCCCAACCACTCTCCCCCATGTTGACGAGAATTAGTATAAGAAAAGCTCCAGTGAAAATCACCATGAATATAGGTAGTACTATTTTTTCTAATTTTTCTTGAGTCAAAGGATCACTAGTTGGCCTTGAATTATCCATTTGTTCAAGCAATCCACGATTTAGATTTGGTTCAATTAAGTCCCGACTAGTTGAACTTTCATACTCAAAATCTCCCTCACAGTATGGACACTCATAAGTCCCTGTTGAATCACTGCCTAGGTCTACTGTCTTAGAGCATAACGGACACTCAACCTCGACCATATTTCTAAGTGAAAATTAGCGATGTATAACCCTTGGCCCTGCACGAGTGGTATGATTGGAATTGTGAGGAAACCCTCTGTATTTCCACTGTATACCCGTCCAAACCGAGGGTACCCTTGTGGCTGTATACGGCTACATCGGACTTCTTGTATGTATATACATCAGTGCTGAACCTGTGAAGGGCAATGCTATACTTTCCATTGTTTTTTTGCAGTATTTGTTGCGCTAATGACTTTTCAGGTTGGTTACTGAAAATAAGAGACTTTGAAGACATTTTTTGCTTGTTATTCTTTACGAATTACCACAGCAGCCATCACTATCGAAATCATAGATAGTGGCATGGAAAATGAACTATTTAGGTTGAAACTACCTCCTGATGGTTCATTGTTTAGGTTAATCTCTTGAGTTGGTAATACTCCTTCCCAGGGTGGACAGAAGTCAATTAGGACGCCTTCTCGATAATCATTCTCATTATATATCTCTACACGCTTGCCGAGTGTTATATCGTAATTGTCAGTATTTTCTTTAATGTCCCAGGACGCTTTGAAGATCCTCCGTACAGTTTCTCCCACTTCGAAAGTTAATGGTTCTGGATCATATTCTAAATTTAACTCGCCAAATGTAGATTCCCTATATTCGACATAGCCACCTAGGCTCAAATCTCGAATACTTGTTTGAAAAGAAAAATCAACAGAAAAATTCCGTGCTCCAAGAAAATTCCCATCTACAGTAAGATCCAAAAGTAATTCGGAGAAATCAGATTTATCACATATAATACGATCCGACTGGTAATTGAAGTCGTTGTAGCTATAGGCTGATTCAGGTGTCGCAGAGTAATCAGCACTTATTGTATACCATGGACGGATTTCGACCTGCACTTCCTCATCAACAGGCTCACAAACATCACAGGGGATAATCGCCGAATAGCTTACCACTTCTGCTGTAGATGTGAGAATAGAAATTCCTTCAGCGGCATATTTATCTGCAGAAATTTTGTAACAGAATACTACCGTAGAACTTGCTAGGACATTGATTTCACGTCCAATTTCGTTTTCATTTCCACAATAATAAGAGGAATCCGTATTCTCCTCATAAGGCCCATCTACATTATGCTCCCACTCCTCAGATATTTTCACTGTTACATCATGTGGATTATTATTACGAATAGAGCACTTTAAAAATCCGTATTGGTATTCATTCTGAACCTCAAGTCCATTATATGTCAGGTCTTCGCAAGAATAATCTATTTCAGGAGCGTATGGGTTTTGTTGACTGGAAACATTTGGAATACCTGATAATAGGAACAACAATATAGGCAAAACAACTGTGAATTTAGGCCGATTTATGACGTCCTTATCCATGGTTGAAACGAAGCGTTAAGTGTTTGTAAGTGTTTTCCCAACACACATCACCCTATACTTAATCATGATTTAGAAAGCAATAAGTCATATTAGATGCTACTCACAGATAGATCGATATTTTTGCATATACGAGGGGCCCGCTTTAGTTCGTATACGGCCACAAGGGTAGCGTTCAATAGCACCCACTGAAAGCCCTTGTGAACACCAACTTTGAACACATGGGTTTGAGCATAGACCCTTGTTAACTACGTATAGAGCCATGTCATTGCTGTTTTTAGAAAGTAAGAACGCTTTGGTATGTTAGTCGCGATGCAATTATTTAGTTTGACAAAATGGGTTTATCCATGACTGAACGATTAATAGATACTTGGAGAGCAAAATCGAAATCCCCCACAGATTTGGCTGTGCGGGAATTTTTACTTGCATTTCGCCGCTCGATTACACTAGCAGATTCCAGAGGTGAAAAAAGAATAAACATTGGCG
>CALBJF010000289.1 GCA_937892665.1 uncultured euryarchaeote
TGAATTCCATCGAGGCATATGCAGGCGAAGGATCGCCCTCCCCGCCAGGAACATAGTAAATTCCAAGAACGGTTCCGGTAATGACCAAGACGATGAAACTCAGGAAGGAAATCCCACCAAGACAGTAGAGGGGGTACCAATACCAAATAATTCGAAGTTTATACTTCTCAGCGTGTGTGAGAGGCATTTGTCTGTGCATGTTGTAATATGCACCCTTTGACATGTTCCAGTAATCCTGAATGCGGAATCGAGTATCCATCCAAGAAAAGACCCAGAGGAATGCTCGTTCGGAAACACCCATGCCTCCAGTTGATTCTACTGCACGTAGAATTTCACGGCGTGGCATTTCTTCAGTCTCTTTACGGAGAGTGAAGGCCACGAGGACGATAATGAAAGCGATAAAGAACCAAAGAATCCAGAACATTGTTGTCATATTATCCACCTCAGTCGCAGTATGTCAGCCAGTCGACATAATCGGTAATGCCCTCTACGACATCATTGTTTAGAACGATCGGAATAAGCGGAAGTCCAACAGGAGCAGGCCCTCCTGCTTTTCGAACACCAGCATACTTGAACGTCGAACCGTTTGAACGGTTTCTGTTCGTATTCATCTCAAGAGCAGTTGTGTCAAATCGAGATGAGTGACAGATGCAGAAGAGTTTTGTTCCTCCGTCATCAGTACCACCCGGTGTCCATGAGTCATCTGTGTATTGATTCGATACGAGTTGCCATCCAGGGATGCAACAAAGGTGAGTGCATCTTCCGAAAACCATGATGAGGTCGTCAGAAGGATAAATTCGCTCGTCTTGAGCCACCATGTCTTCGAAGTGGCCTACGTATTTCCCGCTTTCATCGTAACCTTCCATCATGATGAAACGGGCTTTGTTGTTATCTTGAGGTGATCCTTCCCACTTTGAGCTTTCAACATACGTGACGACAACTGGTACGCCATTCCAAACACCAGAGGCTCCAGATGTTCCTGTGTTTGTCTTTGCCGCTTCTGCAACGAAGTCAGCCTTGGTCATAGTCTGTAAGTGCTTGGACCCATACCATGCTGTATCTTCTCTACCCTTTGCCCAGAATTTGACAGAAAGGTCACCCGCAGTGCCTCCACCAGGTGGGAGGAGGATAGATGCGAATCCAAGAACTCCTAATGATGCTGCGAGAACCCCTGTAGCGGTGTTAAATCCGTAGCGCAGGAATTGTCGTCGATTGATGACGTTTACAGCACCTTTGAGCTCCCCGGCCTTAGATTCGGGGATAACTAAATCGTAATCTTTTGCCATAGAAATCACCACTTGTACTCCTTCCAGTCTTTCTGGTGTTCAGGAACATATTTGTTCTGTGAATGTTTTACAATGATGGTGTCTGGTATGATGAATTTCAGATAAACGAGCCCCAAAAGTATGAGAGTTGTTAGGACCATGGCAAGATGGAATGCCATGTTTTGCTGATCCCAATCGTTGGCTAATCCGTAGATGAGTGAAAAAGACCAGTAACATATCCAGAATATCCCCCAGGCAAAGAAGAACATGGTAAGGTAAGACGCTCCAGATGGTGCGAGGGAAGCGCTAACGATTGTGCCTGATTCAGCAACGTTGTGAACGCCATGGTCAATTGCCGCATCCATTTGCTCTTCTGTAAGCTCAACGCCTTCAAGGGCAGTACGTGCGTCTTTGATAGATATAGATCCATCGGCAACACCTTTCAGTAGATTCTCAATTGTGTCGTCATACATCACTGATCACCTCTTCGCATGAGTTTGTATCGTAGTCGAAGTTGGTTGCTTCTTCCTTCGTAAGAAGTAGAGAAACCATAGCGGAGCATGAGTCCTGCAAAAACAATGCACATGATGACTGCTCCGAAGCCCAGTAATCCAAGCCAGTGGGCTCGGAGTTTGGCTCCCATGTGGTGAAGGTCTGTTCCAAGAGATGTTGGTTCAGGCGGGCTGACGTTTCCATCTCCGGCGAAGACAGTTCTTGTGCCTCGTGCCAGACTTTCTTCATCACCTTCGATGAGCGCAAAAGTGAGTTGATTCCACATATCTTCAATTTGGTTTCCTAGTCCGCCGTCGCCGTTAACACTGTTCCCAGTTATCCAGAAAACGATTGTTCCTTCACCTTCAGCAGGTGCAACCCATGAGATGTCCCACATTCGATCCGACTCAGCTGCTGAAGCAGAAGTATGGGTGAGAGATTGTTCATCTCCTTGCCAGTTGTCAGCGCCAGTGCCGGAAAGAACTCCGCTTGATACTCTCATTGCGAATCCTGCAGAGTATTGACCTCCTGCATCAGGGCCGCCTATGATGTGGAGTCCAAGTTCGTAGGTTTCTCCAGCAGTCCAAGCGTAAGGGACGCCATCGAGGATGATTTGAACTTCGTTGGCAGGTACCCCGTTGTGGCAAAGACAACCCTCCTTTGCAACGTCGTCTATTGTGTTCGCGCCGTTTTGCTGTTGG
>CALBJF010000290.1 GCA_937892665.1 uncultured euryarchaeote
TGAGAATATGAATGTGAAAATAAAAGCAGAACCAATTGAAGTTCTCAGCATTGGCCACCAAAAGTACCGCGCTCGATTAAATCGAGTTCTCCCAATCGGTAGTAATCGAATGGACTCCTCGAATCGAGGAGGTAACGTAGCAATTTTTGGTTCGACAAAACGAATGACGAGGGCGAGATTAAACCAAGCATGAGCAAGCAAAAGCGCGATGATATGGCCCGAATTTTCGATTCCGGTAGCCTCAGATAGCCAACCGATGAATCCACTTTCAAAGCGGAGATCGATTCCAATCGATTCAATTGGGCCACCTGTTTTGAGAAGAGCGAGAAAACCCATTGCTGCAACGATGGTTGGAGTCACGAAAGGAAGTGTTAATGCTGCCCTAATGACATTTAGATACTTCCACTGATGTCTGCCTAGCCACCATGCAATAGGTAAGCCGATGGCTAGTGTGAGTGTCGCAGAAAGTAAGGCTTGAATGAAAGAGAAATACAGGGCTTCACTGCCTAACGGATGATCAGGTAATGAAAATATTGCAGTGAGTGGGTTTTTTCCAGTCACATCCATCAATCGTTGAACAGCAAGGTATATCGGAATGAGGATCAGTCCCAAATATACCAAAATCGGTACACTTCGAATACTGCGCAATGACATGCTTCCAACTCAGATTGAGTTTGTAGAATCCCGCCATTCCTTTAGCCAATCATCCATTTCTTGACCAATGCGATCCATTTCAATGGTTGATGGCTGAGATGGAACTGGGCTGTTGTATCTGTAGCCGTTTGTCTCTGGAAGGTCTTTACCCTCCAAAACTGAATACATCAAATTGTTTTCAGGCATATTTGTATTCACTTCATCCGTGAGTAGGTATTCGATGAAAGCGTTGACGGCATTCTTAGAACCCCCTCCGTTAACGGGAGCAGCATATTCCACTTGTGAAAATGAAGCGAAGTCAATTTCTATAGCAGCTGAAATTGTTGAATTCTCACCATAATACGCTTCGACTCCAGGTGAGTGGCAGTAAGATACTGTAAGCCATGCATCGCCGATATGTCCTTCATTCCATATTCCATATCCTCCCGTATAGTGGGTTTCGTAAGCTTCAGTCCAACCGCTTGTGAATATTGCGTCATTCTCTGCCATGTCAGCCCACCAATCAAATGCAGTCGTATTGGTTGATTGTTGCTCAAAATAGTCTATCGATGCCACCATGAACGCTCTGCCAGGGGAAGAGGTAACTGGGCTAGGAAATGCTGTTTTTCCTTTCCACTCAGGTGCTGTTAGTTCTTCGAGGGTAGTTGGGAAAGAGAGATTATTGTCACTCAATGCTTGAGTGTCTGCATTTAGACAAATATAGCCTTGATCAAAGGGAACTGCCTTGTTTCCACTGTAGGGGGTAGTTGCCGTGATGTCGAGATTTGGAATCTCTGCATTGTGTTCCGCCAGTAAATCGAATTGGAACGCAGTCTGAAGATATGTATTGTCAAGGCCGAGCGCTAAATCCGCTTGCGGGTTATCTTTCGTGAGCAAAAGATGTTCGAGAATACCCCCGGCGTCATCAGTGCGAATCATCTTAACTTCGAAGCCAGTTTGATTCGTAAATTCATTTATCACATCATCTGTTATTGCAATAATATCGTATGTAACAATTGTCAGGACACAATCATCACCAGTATCCTTGCCGTCATTACATTCAAGATCATCACTTGGAGTGTCAAGACATCCACTAAGCGGTAGGCTTAGCATTAACAATGCAACAATCAAATGTAACTTCAGTTAGATCCCTCCAGCGCATGAATGAGGTTGTGGCATCGATCGACGACTTCGAGAGGGTTGCTCGCAAGGACGTAAAGTGATGGTTCCCAACCGAAATCTCCAATGTCAAGAATTGCATCGATTGATCCGTTCATGTGTTCAATACCATCTCTATCAGCATCCGCTAGTGTCCATCCAAGATGCTCACAAGCATCTCGAACAGCGTCAATATCTGTCCCTTCATGATCTCCAGGTGGTCTTATGTTGATGATTGAGTTTTTACTATCATCCATATTTCGAACATCTAACAAGATTCCTGCAAGCGTCTTCGAAGAACCAAATTCTGGTCGACTGTGCGTTCTCAAAACATCGCCTACAGCAGTGACTTTACCTGGGATAGAAGCAACCTGCTCGGTGGAAGAGGCATCTTCCATGCACGACGCGATGTTCAAACCAACTTGAGGAATAACTGGTACGATCAATTTTGAATCTAGGCGACTTATGGCCCATTCAAGGCGTCGAATCATTGCTTGTTCCTTTTGGTCTGCCTCGAGGTCCATTCCAGTAAATGTTTTGTCATATCTGAGAACTTGATTATTTCCGAATTGGAATTCGATGACAAAGCGTTGGCGGAGAAGTGGTTCATCTGAGCCGATAGAAATCAAACCTGATGCGATTTCTTTTGCCCAGCCATCGATAGTAAGTGCATCAGCAGAACCTGGTAACTCGAGAATTGGCTTTTGATATTGGCGCGATACAGTGCTTTGGGTTGTTCCAAGCATATCCGCAATCTCCATTTGTGACCATCCTTGAGTACGTAATTCGCGCGATAATTGCATGTGTAAACGATTGAGCCATTTGTCTCCAGTCTCTCCGAGCATATTGTTACGAAATGGCTCAAGTTATTCAACCTATTTATCGATTGATGCATAACGCATAAATTATTTGGCTTAGGATTCAGATAGGGACGTTCAAAGACCTCATTGGACAGCAGAGGGTACATGGGCGCCGAGGCTTTTTTGGATGAAGTGCTAAATCGAGTCAAGGAGTTCCTACAGCATTCCCAACAAAATGATGTCATACGCAATGGTTTGACCCGTGATTCCCTCCGTCGAACAATTGATCTGAAACTTCCTATTGAAGGACATGGACTCGAATCTGCTCTTGATGACATCGATTCTGTACTTCGTCATTCAGTACACACAACAGCTCCTGGATTCATGAATCCATTGTGGGGTGGATTGTCAATTGCGTCGATTGCGGGAGAATTGGTTACCGCCGCTACAAATACTGCGATGTATACCTACGAAATCGCACCAATGGCCACTCTGATCGAAACGACCATACTTACTCGGATGGGGGAGATTGCTGGATTCTCAACTTCCAAGGGGACATTGACGACGGGTGGGTCAAACGGTAATTTACTCGGTTTACTATGTGCAAGACAATCAATGGATCAAAAATCATCTTCTCTTGGTTTCGACGGCCGTAATTCAGTTGTATTTGTCTCGGAGGAGGCGCATTATTCGTATAGCATTGCGGCCAATGTAATGGGCATAGGTTTCATGAATTTAATTAAAGTTGGATGTGATGAAGACGGTAGAATGCGTCCCGATTCTCTCGAAGAAGAAATAGAAAGGGCTCTACAAGCGGGTCAAAGGCCATTTGCAGTTCTCGCAACGAGTGGTACAACTGTAAGAGGTTCCTTCGACCCACTCCGTCCTCTCGCAGAAATATCCCACCGACACAATCTCTGGATGCATGTTGATGCTGCTTGGGGCGGTGCTTGTTTGTTTTCGAATCAATATCGTTCGTTAATGGATGGACTGGACCTCGCTGACAGTTTTTGTTGGGATGCGCACAAAATGATGGGTGTGCCACTTATCTGTTCAGCTTTTATTGTCAAGGACGCATCTATACTGCGTCAAGTGTGCTCGACAGGCACAGAAGCTCACTACTTGTATCACGGCGAATCAGAAGACGTCGATCTTGGACGCTATTCTCTGCAATGTGGTCG
>CALBJF010000291.1 GCA_937892665.1 uncultured euryarchaeote
AATACTTGACGCTGAGATTGAAAAGGATGGTAGGATTCTAGTTCAATTGGTTTCACAAGCAGATTCAGACTTACTCAAGAAGCGAGACGAAGCATTGGAAAACGTCTGCGGTTCAGTTCCAAAACTTGTTGCAACAATATCGAACCGTCTCCGCCCTGACCAGTATCGTCTTCTCGGTGCCTCGTTTGCAGTTCCTCTTCTCGTTATTGTCTACACCCTGCATCTGATGGGTATTGAAGGCTGGATTGCAGCTGTTATTGCGATCCCTGGAATCCTCATATCCAGTTATCAGATGTTTCGTGAAGCGATTGCAGGTGTCCTTAATCGACAAGTCGGTTTCCAAGTGCTGACCAGTTTAGCCGTGATTGGCGCGTGCGGTTTAATGATGTGGGAAGAAGCGCTTATCGTTTCGATTCTTGTTGCCTTCACCGCTCATTTGGAAGGAGACGCTCTTGTGAAAGCCCGAGAAGCAATGCAAGGGGGTCTCGATCGGGTGCCACGGGTCGCTCGCCGATTGAATCGTCCAAATGCTTCTAAGCCAATGTCGATCACTATTGGAACTCCCTTGACGATGACTCAACCAGTCGCATTGGCGGCAGTACACTCTCATCAAACAAGCGAACAGATACCAATCGATTTACTTAGCAAGGGCGATTTTATCGAGGTTCGAAGTGGAGAATTGATACCAGCAGATGGAATAATTGTTGAAGGTAAAGGAGCACTCAACAAAGCCCCACTTACAGGAGAATCAGTCCCCGTTGATGTTGCTGAAGGCGATTTGATTCAAGCAGGACTTGTCCTAGCCCGAGGTCCAGTGGTTCTCAAAGTCGAAGCGGTTGGAGAAGGAACTCAATTGTACGAATTGATTGAGGCGGTTCACACCTTCAGAGACGAGCCACCTCGCCATCAAGCAACCATTGAATTATTCACAGCTATTTGGGTTCCACTTGTCTTGTTTGGAGCAGTTGGAGTCTACTGGTTCATTTTCCCAGAAGATTGGAAGATTGTCCTTCTTCTATGGGTCGTTGCATGTCCATGTGCACTCTTGCTTGCAGCCCCAGTCCCTCATGCCGCAGCCCTCGCTCGGTCTGCCCACATAGGAGCAATTGCCCGTGGCGGGAATGTGCTCGATCGTCTTTCAAAGGTCAATCACGTTTTATTGGATAAAACAGGAACACTAACCTCCGGAAAGCCATCAATGGGCAAGGTCATTATCGCAAAAGGGCGTCGTAGAGATGCTTCCATTGCTCTTGCAGCAGGTATTGAGGCTCGATCATCACACCCTTATGCAGACGCTCTTCGAGAATACGCTGAGGGGCAGAACATCCCTGCCTCTGAAGTCAATAAAATCAAAGATATCGATGCAGGAATTCAAGCACTTCGGAACAAAGAAGTCGTTTTGATGCTCCGTCCTGATGCATTGGTCGAACATGGCATTGTTCTGCCTGAGGAACTTCGAATCGGTATCGTTGAGGCTGAAGCGCAAGGACACGGTGCGTCAGTCTTGGCCAAAGGCGGTAAATGCGTTGCTCTTTTCACGTTCATTCACGATGATACCCGTCAAGGTGCTGATGAATTGATTCCAGAATTGCACAAGCGTGGAATCAGTGTTGAAATCCTCTCAGGAGACCATCAAGGGGCTGTAGATCGATTTGCTGCCTCGGTTGGTCTTGCAGCAAACGCTGCACATGGAAGTCTTTCACCCGAGGAGAAAGTTGCTTGGGTTCGTAGCCGTTCAAAGACACATGTAACGATGATGGTCGGTGATGGATTCAATGATGCAGCTGCATTGGCAGTATCTGATGTTGGTGTTGCCGTAGGTTCTGGCGAATCAGTAAACATCGAGGCAGCAGACGTTCTTATTCCAGGAGATGATCCTCGAATATTGACGCATCTGATTGACCTTGCTCGAAAGACTGAGCGCAACTTTAGACAGAACCTATCCTTCTCGATTTTGGTTACGTTCACCCTTGTGTTTGCCGTTATCAACGGGTTCTATGACCAATTGTGGGTTGGTGTTCTAGTCCACGAAGCCTCCGTCATTCTTGTGATACTCAACGGTGCTCGGCTTGCTGAAGGAACCGGGACATACAAACTCCTACTCACAACCTTCCAGTCCCTTTGGGATGCAACTGTTTCTGCGTTCAATACGGGCAAAAAGCAATTCGCAAAGAGCGACAGTTGAGTGGATATCTTCAAACCTAAGCAATCCTCAGTATGAATTGGTGAGCGCATGAGCCGAGTACGAACAGACCCCTTAATCGCAGCGCTGACCCACCCAACTCGTCGTCGAGCCTATGAGGTCCTTTTGCAAGTCGAAGAGATGAGCACAGTCCAATTACAAGGCCAACTTTCAGTCGACCGATACAACCTCTATCACCACCTCAAACGCCTTGTCAAGGTTGGTCTCATTGAGAACCATCGAGACGTCGGACGTGCCCGATGGTGGAGCGTCTCAAAGCGTGTTGAACTACCAGGAATGATTGGAGAACAATCCACTCAAGTCATAGCAACCGGTTCTCCATTGGATGATATTGCAGCACTAACCCACGTTCATTCCATTGATTTATCCAATTCAAGAGGTCAAGTTGGAGCGAAACAATTCGTTCAACAATTGGCACAAGAATACAACATACCATTGGATTTACCCTGGAATTTCCTTCCAGTAAAATTGATTCTTGTTGGAAAAGGCGGAGAAAACGAGGAATCATCCTCTTGAGATTGACTCTCGCCGAACAAGTGAAAACGTATTGGGAGATGGTTAAGCATGGATGAGCCAATAACAGTGGAGTCGAGGATTGCACCTCCACCACTTTCATGTCCAAAGTGCGGTGGTCTTCTTCCTTCAGAACTTGGAGACATCCAATGCGAGCTCTGTGGTGCAAACGTACGTACAGATCATGCCCCAACTCGAAAGAAATGGGAAGAGGAACGCCTCTCCTGCCCTTCATGTTCAAAAGTTCTCATTGCAGGAGTCAATGACCGTCCTGCAGAATTACGCTGTGGTGGATGCGAAACACAATTCACGCTCACGGCAAAAGTCATCCGAGTTGAAATCCAATGCCCTTCCTGTGAGCGAAGTCTTCGGATGAAGCAAAGACCAGGTGAGCGGACAATCACTTGTCCTGCGTGCGAAGTACCGTTTAAGGTGTCCTTTTGAGATGATAATATGAAATCCACATTCCGACTAACAGGTCTTGCAGACTATATTACACTCACAAACGCCATGTTTGGAACGGCTTCCATCATGTTCCTGATTCTTGCAGTGGAAGATATGAGTCAACCCTTTGGTGACGGATTGAAATCCAAATACATCTGGGCATCCATGCTCTGCATCTTCCTTTCAGCCCTTGGAGACATTATCGATGGACCAATTGCTCGTCGATACTCAAAGCAGAAGCTTCTGGGAGGTTCTTTGGATATCATGTCAGACTGCCTTTCATTCTGTGTCGCTCCTGCATTGATGATGTTCATCATGTTTGGTCGATGGGGAGAAGCCGCACCCCTCTGGACCATTTCTCTTGCACTTGCTGGGTTTTGGGTTATCGGAACAGGAATGCTCCGCCTCGCCCGTTTTCAACACGAAGAAGGCAGTGGATTGCCTTACTTCCACGGACTTTCATCACCTGGAAATGCCATTCTCTTGATGGGAGCAGCTGGTTTCATTTGGTTACAACCAATTCTTGGCTTTGGCCCAAATTTGACCCATGTTGAGATCTGTGTGGAAGGTATTGGTCAACGAGCAGATTGTGCTGCTACGCCTGGATTAGACATGCTTATTCTACCAATTATGTTCATCTCTGGAGCAATGATGATCAGCGACCGCCGATTATCAAAACTCAAACATGGTCTCGATCTCAAACTTTCAGTCTTACAGATGGCGTGTTTGCTTACAGCGATTATCTACGCTATGATCAGTACAGGAGTAAAAGACAATCAAGCCCAAATAGGATCTGAATTAGCACCACCTGGTTGGCTCTTCCTAGCATCATGTATGTTTGCAGTTTACTACTTGACGAAACCACAACCGCCAGTATTCGTTCCAAACGATGAAGAAGAGTGAGACGCGAACGGTTTTTCGCGGTAAAAACAGGCCTTTCTGCCATCGTTAGCGTCGCGTACCTTATGTATGAAGAAATGTCGATAAGGGTTCGGATGGGATGTTATGAGTGCTAGCGAAAGCAGGCAAGACGAGCTATTGGACGCTGCTCGAAAAAAGCGTGAAAACGCTGACAGGCTAAGCCTTTCAGCTCTCCGTAGTCAATTTACAACATCCCCCGCAGTTTCAACAGACCAAGCAATGCTTACCAGTGCTCGATTCCGTCAAGAAGAGCGAATGCGAGCAGATATTCGTCGTGAGCGTCGATTGCGTCAACAAGCCATCGCAGAGCGTGTTTCAGCTATGCAAGAAGCGATTGCAAACGATCTTGCAGTTCAGCATGAACTTACTCTTGATGCTCTTGAGAAAGAAATGCGAACCGATATGGAAGTTGAACTTGCAGAAATGGAACGTTCAACTCTCGCTGGTGAAGAAACACGAATGCGTGAACAACTCGACTTGAGGCTCAAGCGGGAAATCTCAACGCTCCAAAATCAACTTGAGCACGAGCATGATCGTCGACTCGAAGAACACAAATCCAATCTAAAACAATCCATTGAAGGGCAACTCCAAGACGAACATCGTCGTCGACTTGCTCTGCAAAAGGAGCGAATGGCATTGGAATACAATCAACGCCTTCAGCTCCGAATTCGTGAACTTGAGGCTGGAATTGAGGAAGAGATGGAATCGCGTTTCGTTGCCCTTGAAGACAAAGAAATCGAAACGCTCGAAGAAGGTCACAGCGCTCGTCTTGCAGAACGTGAAGAACAACTTCGACGTGGTATTCGAACCAGACTTGAGCAACAACTTCGCAATCGACTCCAGCAACGTGAAGCCCGACTTCGTGCAGAATACGATCGTCGCAGTCTCCGTCTTGAAGAGGACATTGCTCAATCACTCCAACAAGAACTCGAAACACAACTTCGCCAAGAGACAGATGATCTTGAAGAGCGAATGCGTGAAGACGTTGAACTTGCAATCGCACGACGTCGTGATGAACTCAGAGTTGAAATTCAAAAGCAACTCGAAGAAAATCACTCAGAACGTCTTACGGAGCGTAAGGGTCGCTTGAAGGAAAAGTACGACATTACTTTCTCCAAGGCTGTTGATGATATCTCCAAGGTTCTCAAGAGTGAACTTGAACAAGAACTTGCTCGACGTTCCGATGATGAATTCACATCCTACAGAGGTGCACGTGAAGCAGAAATCCAAAACCGTCTCGCTCGCTTCCGTTTCGAACGTGAAACAGAACTCCGCGGACATCTTGAAGAACAATATGAATCAAAGCGAACCGATTGGGCTGAACGCCTTGAAATCGAATTCCAATCTCGTGAAACCGCCGCAAGAAAAGCCATTATGGCTGAGTTAGATGCACAATTGCGCAATGAACGCTTGACCTTTGAGACCGATCTTGATCTGCTCAAAGAAGAAACTGCTCTCGAACTCGAAGTGGATATGGAAGAACGTCTTTCAGCCTTCAGAACTCGAAAGCAAGAAGAGATTGCTGTTCAACTTGAACGCCAACTCGACAAGCGTGAAGAGATCATGCGAAACAAGGCACTCATCGATGTACGTAAGCGTGAAGCTTCAATACGTGCTGAAATTGAGGCACAACTTGGACTCAAGCGTGCTGAAGTTCGTGACCGTCTGAATAATCTTTCAGACAAGATGGACTCCTTCCGTGAGATGGCAGAAACCAAGATGCGTGATGCTATTACTTCACAGATTCAAGGTGAAATTGACGTCTCTGAATCAGAACTCCAATCTCGTGAAGATGAGTTCTCAGAACTCCAAACAACCGATACTCGGGTTGAGAAGCGACAGAAGTGGATGCAATCCATCTCTGGTCAAACTCCAGCAGCAATGCCACTTGGTCAAGACCCATCTGCACTGGGAACTCGTGCACCTGGACTTGGCGTAGGTTTGGCACGTTCACTTGGAGCAACACCTCAACAAGGCATAGGCCTAGGCGGAATGCGAGCACCAATCGGCGGAGCAAAACCACTGGGACAGGCTCCAGCACTCCGTCCAGTCAAGGCTCCTATTGGCGGTTCAGCAGAAGTAGCACTGCCAAAGCCACTTGATCGCAATGTTCGAATGCCACTCCAACCACAAACTCCGCTCGTTCAACCACAGATTGAGGAAGTACAGGCTACACAGGAATTGCCTGCTGAGGAAATCGTTGTACCAGTTGGTGCAGTTGAAGTCAGCATCACGCCTGGAGAAGATGGAGAATTTGGAACCAGCGATGACGAAGCCCGAATCACACGACGCGAAATCTCAGAAGTTGCTGAAGCGACATCTGCAACAATGCGTCCTATCACGGGAACAATGACGCCACTGAATGTGATTCCAAAGGACTCAGTTGGGCAGCAAGGAGAGGTCGCAAAGGCAATGCTACGGCCTGTTCAACGCCTAACACCGATCTCAAGTTCAAGGAAGGAAGTCAAGACTGCTTCCATCACTCCGATCCTTCCTCAAATGAAGCCAGCTGATGAAGAATCTGATGAATCTTGAATAGACAATCATGCGTCTGTTTGATATTTCCCTTCGTCTCCCCCGTACTATGCGAACCGTAGCAACGATTGTCCTTTGTTTGCTTCTGCTGCCAATTGTGGCTCCTGTTTTATCTGCATCAGCGTCTTTAATTGATGCGGGTCAAACCGAGCAAATCAATGAAAAAGTTGTTGCATGGCAGCAACTAAGCGATGGGAAAGTTCTGATGGTAACAGGTTCAGGAATCCTTTCAGTCAACACATTCGAATCTGGAACGCACACAGCAGTCTGGAGTCTTGATCTCAACGTTACTGCAAATTCAGCCCGAGTTGATTCAGGGGAGAATCTTGTTTCTGTATCACACGCTTCAGGTGTTGTTATTATCCAAATGACACAACAAATCATCACGCAGTACATCAATACCTCAAATCCTGTCGATGCAGTCGATTGGGATAACGATGGAGATATCTGGATTGGATATTTCCCTGGTCTGCGAAGAGCTGAGGAATGGAGCGGAGGCCTTCCATCTGGTATCGTGACCAGTTCTCACACTGGTGGAATGACATCAATGCTGGTTACATCAGACGGCCATATTCTCACAGGAGGATACGATAACCGGGTTAAGGTTCACGACAATACCGGTACGTTAGTCCAACAATTGACTGATATGACGTCTTCAGTGAATGCACTGGAACTCGATGCCCAAGGGCGCTTATTGGTGGGAACTGCTGGTGGCGATTTGTTCCGTTACAAT
>CALBJF010000292.1 GCA_937892665.1 uncultured euryarchaeote
GTTTCTTCTTCCGCCGATTCTTCCTCAACCACTTCTTCTTCAGTTGTTTCTTCAGATGTTTCTTCAGTTGCTTCTTCAACTATTTCTTCTTCTGAAACTTCAGCAAGAGTGTCATCTTCTGCAGATTCGAGTTCGTCTCCGAAATGAGCACCATGGAATCTGTTGAGGGCTTCAGCATCGATTTCGCCTTCACCCTTGATCTCAAAGGATACATCGAGACGCTCGCCCTTGCCAACAACTGGGAGCTTCCATGTAATATGGATTCCATCTTCGGTTTCCTTTGTGGTCATGTCAACATCCGTGCGCTTTTCTCCACCTGCGCCTCGAACATGCCAATCTTGGATTTCAAAGTTGGATGGGATGACGTCCTTGATGAAAACATCCTGTAGTGCAGTGTCGCCATTGTTCTCAAAGAGAATGAGAACTTCATATCGACCCTTTCCACCCATAGGAATTGCTTGCTTTCCTGCTGAGAAATTTCTCCTCAAGTGGCTAACACGAACTGATGGTGCGTCTGGGACATCTCGAAGACATACTGGTCCAAATTGCTCTGAACTAAATTGGAAGCGAGCAGGTGCATCGACTCTCTCGTTAGCAGGTGATGGATCAGGTGCATTGAGTTTGTACCTGACTTCCATTGTCTTACCAGGTTTGAGACCGATTGGTCCTTTTGTACCAACGGTTAGTGTCATTGTATGACCTTCGCCATCAGGTGATCGATGTTCCTTTTCAAGTGTGATTCCAGCAGAAAGTTCTCCCTTCCATTGGTCTACTGGCAATTCCTTTCCATCGATGATGATGGCCATTGCGTCCATGTCTGGGGCTTGGAATAATCCAGGAATATCGTCTGTGATACGCATGAGATTAATTGTTGCGGAACCAGTGTTCTTTACCTTGAGTGAGGCAGAGACATGTTGTTGTCTGAACGACTTGAGTGTATCAGTTGAATAGTTCTTAGAAATATCAGCGTCAACAACTGTTAGACTACTCTCTTCAAGTTTGATTGTACCTTCTGTCTTCTGAACAGCTCTTGGTAGAACGGTGTAGGATAGATCGTATGTGAAATCAGGCTCTGCAGTTGCCATAACATTTCGCTCTTCACTTTCCCACTTTCCTTGTGGATGTACGTCTTGCTTGACGTCAGTGACATCGAACAAGAGGTCGTCGCTTCCCTTCATTCGAACCTGTAATTTGACAAGATCAACTGCGAAGGATGAACGGTTTTCGAAGATAGTCTGGCAAATCCAGTTGTCAGGTCGCTCGTCTTCTCGAACTCTCATGTAAGTGAATCCACGACAGAAGGCGTCGAGATCACGGAAGGATAGTTTTGAAAGTGTTGCATCTGCTTTGTATGTTGCTTGAGCAGATCCAGCCTTGATTGTCTTGGATGTAGTGACGGTAATGTGTCCTTCTACAGAGAGGACTTGCTTTTCACCAGGGTGCAAAGCGCCAACTTCCCATGTCAGTGTATTCCCTTCGACGTTTGCTCCAGCAGTGTGGTTGAATTGAACACTATCTGGTAAGTCACGAGTTACAACGATTTCTCGAAGAGCAACAGATGAAACGTTTTCGACTTCCATTTCAAGAGCAATGAGTCCAGGTTCTTCAGAGAGTGCAATACTCAGCGAACGCTCATTGTTTCGGGCAGGGTTTGTATCGAGTTTCTCTCTTAGAACCAGCATTTGTGCATCAGAAACAGAGTACTTCTTCACGTAATTCTTACCAGCTTCGAGTTCATCAACAGAGATTTGATCTCCACCAATATCGGTTGAGTCTGCATTGTCAAGAAGAACATCGATGTCGTAAATACGATCATCAGCCGATGGGTTGTTTACTGTAAGCGTTCCTTTAATCGATTGCTTTACAATAGTACCTTCAGCAGTAAGTGTTGATTTCTCAATTTCATGAAGTGTTCCTTCGAGTTTGTCTCCAGGAACTTCGTCGACTTCAGCACTTGACCGGATTGTAGCTCCTGCGATTTCACCAGCTAAAACTGCATTTTCATCAGTTGGAGTCAAAGCATCCATTGCAGCGAGTGGGTCCAGTGTTGCAGGTGGCGTGAGTAGTGCCTCATCGGTTGAATCTACAGTCTCTTCAGCAGGTGCTAGAGGTGAGAGCAAATCCATGCTTGGAGGGGCAGGAGGTGCATCCTCT
>CALBJF010000293.1 GCA_937892665.1 uncultured euryarchaeote
AGCTCCTTCCATCATTTTCCTCGATGAATTTGAATCGATTGCAAGTATGAGAAGTTCATCAAATGGTGAAGGCAGCGATGTTGGAAACAGAGTTGTGAACCAATTGCTCGCAAGTATGGACGGTGTCGAATCACTTGACGGCGTTATCGTCGTAGCTGCAACAAACAGGCCTGAGATGATTGATCCAGCACTCCTGCGAAGCGGACGATTTGAGCGGGTTCTCCACGTCCCACCTCCAGATGCACAAGCACGTGAAGCAATCTTTGAGATTCATTCTGAAGGAATGCCACTTTCGAAATTCTCTCTTAAGGATATTCTCTCCAACATGGAAGGTTTCACAGGGGCAGATATTGAAGCAGTATGCCGAGAAGCCGCCCTTATCGCAATGCGTGAGGGTAAGAAGAAGGTTTCAAAGAAGCACTTCGAGGAAGCAGTAACACGCGTTCGTCCTACTGTAACTAATGAAATGCTTGAATACTATCAAAAGATGGAAACTCGATTGACATCAGGACTTTCCAACATTAAGCGAACTCGTGATTACGGCTTCGGTATGGAAACAATGTGAGCAAGGAAACGGTCAAGTCCTTCCTGCTCTGTCGGTAATACAAGGCGAAGCACATGGAATCCAGTTTCGGTAAAGAAATGCTTGGACGTATCGTACAAGATCGAAAAGGCAAGGAAGTTGGAACCCTTGTTGATTTTGTCATAGACATATCCAACGGAGAGATATCTGACCTTGTCATAGCCTTTGGAAATAACCTCGATGTGAGTCGTGTTTCTTATCCTTCTAAGGATGGAAATGTGTTCATTCCTTCAACGGACGTGTCCTCATTTGGGCAGGTTATTTTACTGAAAATTTGATGATGCAGGGATGAGCATTTTACCAACACGATTGGACAACCTTCTAAACCGATGCGAGCCCGTCTTTGTCTGAACGGTGTTCTAGCAGGTGAGTGAAATGGCGGCGGGACGAACAAAAAATCTGAAGCGTATTGGTCTTCAGGTTGCCTTCTGGGCAGTTCTTGGTATCCTTTTGTTGACGATTCTTCAGAATTTCATAAACATAAGTCAGTCAGAACAGTTGTCTGCATACGATGACGACTGGAATGACATGTCTGCTTTCCGTGAAGACATCAAGGATATGGGCATTGAAACAAGATCCCTTGTAAGCAGTCCTCTCTTGTTGGCTGACCTTGAAGATCCTCGAAACACAACCTTTGTTGTTGCAGGAGTTGAACGAGATACGCTCTCTTTCCCACAATTCGATGAAGATGGTTTCATCACTATTGCTACAGAAGATGGTTATTCACCTTCAGAAGTGGATGCAATAGTTGAATTTGTTGATAGCGGTGGAACCGTTATTGTCTTGGAAGACTTTGGTTATGCTGGGAGTATTGGCGAGGCATATGGTGTCCGCTACTCAGGATATCAGCTCTACGATACAAATTATGTCGCAGAGTTGGATTACAATTACATCTGGATGTGTATGCAAGTAAGTCCTTGTGGGATGAACGGAACAACACTCGATCCAACAACAATCGATCAACACGAGCGTTGGTCTGATGTCACTGGGCCACATCCGTGCAATGAACTTGATGGAGAATCGATGACTCTCAAAGAAGCAGGACTCTGTTCACACCATTGGGTTAAGAGTTCAGGAGAACTTGGCCGAATCGAATACAATGCAACCTATACAATGCTTCTCAACAACGTGACAGGACTTGAAATTGTACCTGGAGTAAAAGGTGCTCTCAATGATGTTAACGTTCGAGCAGTTACCAGTAATCAAGCAACTGTTGACGTCAATGGTGATGGGGCGCTGTTGATTGGCAACGAACAATCTAGCCGAACACCCGACCTGTCGGGACAATTCAATCTCTCAATCGAAGCCTGTGCTTCATCGAGTTGTGATCCAGACGAAGGAGGAAGAGTGTTCTTCATTGCAGATGGTAGTTCTCTAATAAACGCAATTTACGACTATGAAGGATTCAATGAAGGGAAATATGGGCACACAGACACGCCTATACCAGCTAACGATAATAGAAAATGGGCGCTTGATGTCATTTCTGAGTCGTTGATGAGTACGAAAGACGGAGAAACAGGACAACCTGCTGAGAATGCAATGGTTATCTTCGATGAAAGCCGTCACCCTCA
>CALBJF010000294.1 GCA_937892665.1 uncultured euryarchaeote
CCATGCTTTGATATCGGTTGATTTGGATGTTTGAATCGGTGCCAAATCTTAAACAAAACTGAGATAGGTTTGCCAAACATCAAGAAGTTGAGTCATGACGAAGCATCATGGATGAACTTTCGGACTGCGATGATTCGTCTTTTGATTCTGTTGAGCATTCTTATGATGCTCTTAAACGGAAATATAGTCGTAATCAACGAGAAATACGACGATTGAGAAACACCGTATCCTTTCAACTAGGCATTCACTTGACGACAGCCGTACGTCAACCTTGGCGATTGTTAGGACTCCCGCTCACTTTCCCCCTTCTTGCTTTAAGATTGGGTCTGCAACGTCTCGGGAAGCAATCGCTTAACCAACCAGATCTAGATGAGGTAATAGGCTTTGAAGAACGCAAGCACTGCATTGTGTTGTTTCCCACCAACGGCGTTGGATTTGGGCACTTCACTCGAATGTATGCCGTAGCAAGATCGCTTCGAAAAGCAGACCCATCACTCGAAATCGTTTTTTTTACGCCGATGCCGACCTTGCACATTCTTTACAGCGAACAATTTCCGACGTATCATCTCGCAGGAAGATACAAACATGCTGACATGACAGCATCACAGTGGAACGGATTAGTAGAAGACATGCTTCACATGGTTTTTGACATGCACCGTCCCAAGTGGTTCATGTTCGACGGATCTTTTCCTTACAGAGGTATGCTAAATGCTGTCGCATCCCAACCCCTAATGAAAAAATGGTGGATGCGAAGAGGTTCGTTCAAGTCAAACAAATCGATTCCCGTGGATAGTTCTTCGTTCTTTGATGGCATCATCATCCCTAGTGAGGGAATTGAGACTCATGCACAAGAAGATTTCCATGAGGTAGCCCCCATTATGGCCGTTGAACCAGAAGACGCTTGGGAACGAAGTTTCGCTCGTTCAAGACTTTCTGTTCCTAATGAGGCAAAGGTTGTGTATGTTCAACTCGGAGCTGGAAGAATTAATGCAATTGAAAATGTTCTTGAACACGTTCTCACATCTCTATATTCCTATCCCGAAGTTTACGTTGTTCTCGGAGAATCTATGCTTGGAGAACGGCTATCTTTTACTCATGAGCGTTTGAGAGTCATACGCGATTATCCCAACGCCATGTATGCCAATGCTTTCGATGCCTCTATTCAGGCTGGAGGCTACAATTCCTATCAGGAAATGCGAACCTTTGGAATTCCCACACTTTTCATTCCAAATACAGATACAGGCATGGATGACCAAGTTGCCCGATGTAAAAAATCTGAGAAAGAAGGATGGGGTATTGTTAATCATTCCATCACAATGGAGCACTTGAAAAAAGACATCGGAATTCTATTCCAGATTAAGCCAGCCCTGAAAATTAATCAATCCAACGGGGCGGAAGACGTTGTGTCTTTGCTTTTTAATTCTTGATTAATGTCTTAAAATCAATCACTTTAGATTTGAATGTCGTAGATTCGACATACTTCGAAAAATCTTGAGCAACCATTCGTTGTTGATCTTCAATCTTCATTTCAGGCAGATAATTTCTTAATTGTTCTAGCACATGAAGCCGATACTTTGGTGGAATTAAATTTATCGAGTTAGGATAGAATGAGTTTAGATGATTAAGCGAATATGTTGAGGCTACAAGCCTCTGGTACAAGAGATCTAAAACAGTTCCTCTCTCCATTCTTTCTAATGCCCAACCTAAAACATTCTCGTGAGAGATAAACTCAGAGGATAGTTTCGAAGCGACCTCTTTTGATTGAATGGCGCGTTTAAACTCTTCATCTGACATTGTTTGCCCTTTGATGGCTTGATCGATTAACTGTTTTCGAAAACATTTCCAGCATTCATTGCAACTTCGAGGCCATTGCCCCCGAATACAAGAACGAGCCATATCTCGATATTGAGAGTGGTGTACGATTGTACTCGTTCCGATTTCACTCACTCCTGCTACCGGAAGAATCAGCGGTATTCCTGCGGATGAAAATAGCGGGGACCAAAGTCTATAATGGGGCGAATGCTCGTAATCTCGGGCTTTTTTGTGGCCGATTCGATAAGCAGATTCCATTACTGTACCATATCCAATTGAATCAAAATTAAAATGAGTTGCTAAGGCAATTGCAGGAATACCTGATGCGAGATCTGTAGGAAAGCCGATGGGATTGCGAATAAATTCCACATCAGTGCTTAAGGAAATATTTGGTATGTTTTTTGCTTCTAAGAAAGCGAGCGTGGCTTTTGCGGCCGATTTATTGTAAAGAGTCGTCTTGGCTCGATGTGGACGGTCGAGAAATACTGGAACTGTTGTTGAAGGCAATAATGCCAATGCGGCCGTTGAATCCATTCCACCTGAAAAGGCTAGACCTGGTCTTCCAGTTGAACGAGGAGTGTAGGGTTTGTTAGTAGCCGACAAGAATACAGGGCGATATCGTGAGAACACATCGCAAGCATTTGCAAAAAGCGGAGATACATGGAGCGGTATCGTCAAATCACCTTTGGCGAACGGGTGAGCGGCCAGTAAAATGATGAGACTAAGATGGTCGTTATGGACTAAGCGAAAATCAACCGGTCCACTTGCAGCGATTGAGAATTGAAGGGCAGAAGCCATCTTTTCTGAGTAAATCGATGACAACTCATCTTCTGAAGGCAAGAATTCAACGTTGATACGAGTCTGTTCAATCTCTAATCTGACCTCCATAATATAGCCAAAGGGCCATGATGTTTAGTCTCTACGAATCATATTGGCTCGATAATTAGCGATTAAATGAAATGCTATGTTATTCAGCGCAGACCATGTCTAAAGAGGTACATGTGGTTGTTGGAGCGCGCCCTAACCAAATGAAAGCGGCCCCCCTCCTCAAACTTCTACGGGATTCTCCAGATTTTGACCCATTCCTTGTAGATACAGGCCAACATTATGATCATGAAATGGCTGGTATTTTTTTTGAACAATTTGGCATGGGCTCACCCAATATATCCCTAAATGTCGGTAGCGCTACTCACGGCAAACAAACCGCCCAAATCCTTGAAGCCTACGAAGCAGTTCTTTTGGAGCGTCAACCCGATGCTGTGATCGTGATTGGTGATGTGAACAGCACTGTTGCCTGCTCATTGGCCGCAACAAAATTACATGTCCCGACCATTCATCTTGAAGCGGGCCTGCGAAGCAATGACCGAAAAATGCCAGAAGAATTGAACCGTATCGTGACAGACCATCTTTGTGATTTACTCTGGACTCCCTCCCCAGATGGCGATGAAAATCTATCAAGGGAAGGAATTTCCTCTGAAAAAATCGTTCGCGTTGGTAACATTATGATCGATACCCTTGTTCAAATGGAGGATTTATTCAAAGCCCGTAACATGAAGCAAGAATTAGGTATCCAAGGCCGCCATCTTGTTGTGACCTTGCATCGTCCATCAAATGTAGATCATACAGAAGTCCTAGAATCTATTTTACATCAACTTCAGACCATGGCCGAATCGTTTACTCTCATTTGGCCGATGCACCCTCGGACAAAAGCACGGGTCGAATCTTTTGGGCTGAATACGTACCTCGACCACCCCAACATACGCTGCGTCCCTCCTTTGGGTTATGTTGAATTCATGAGCCTCGTCGCCTCATCAAACGGAGTCATTACGGACAGTGGTGGTATCCAAGAAGAGACGACATATCTTGGCCTGCCGTGCCTTACAGTACGGCCCAATACAGAAAGGCCAATCACGATAACTCAGGGTACAAATCGCCTGATTCCCTCCTCTGAAATCACCACCTCTTCTGATGTGTTTAGCAAAAAATCAATGCCCCGGCCAATGATTGATTTGTGGGATGGTAAAACGGCTGAACGTTGTTTAGATTCGCTCAAAAAATTGTTGTGAGGAGAGTTTATGCTTAGGAAGTTCCGAAGAAACCTTCGCCTTCGTCGCATAGGGGAACTCAACGACTCGATTCTCAAACTTGCTTTGGCGACTCTTGATCGCCCCACCGATCTTAAGGATGAATTTTGTTTAACACAAACTTTGGATTTGGACCACCTCAATCAACATGCAGAAG
>CALBJF010000295.1 GCA_937892665.1 uncultured euryarchaeote
AAAAGAAAATATACACACGCTCCAGAGGTCAAAAAAGTCTCTTTGAGTTTGGTTCCAACGAAAAATCAGACCCATGGAAGCCAATCTTAGATGGCCGTGATGATCTCAACCGCCAATGATTTTGACACGTGTTCTCAATTGAGCGAGACGGTCAGGGAAATGGCCAAGTGCGAAGGCGACTAATTCTGCGAGATGAATGACAGGCATTGTCGTGTCCTTCCCTGTAACCTTTCCAGCTCTCACTTGATAGGAATCCAAGTTCGCATGAGAGATTGTACAGGCACTGACCATGAGTTCTGCTCCTGATTGCTTCGCATCTGAAAGAACGGCTGCAGTCATCTTCATTGCAGTCTTTTCATTGGTGAGAAGACTTGGTGAGCCAACACTCTGGCACTTCGAATCGTATTCGACAGGAGTGCCGCCGAGTGCTATGATAAGATTCTCAAGGTAAGAGGGGTTGAACGCATCATCTTCACTGCAGAATCCGTCTCGCTGCATGTATGGCCCGTAGTAAGCAGCAATATCCATGCCTAACGGGTTCAGGACTGCATCTTTGATTTTATCAAGACCGATTTCTTCTATGAGAAGATGAAGTAAATGGCGAGACTTTGATTCACCCATGTATTCTATGTTCGAACTTCGAACGATGAGGTTATTCAATTGTGAAGCAAGCAGTGGGTCAGCAGCCATTGTCGTTGCTGTATCGCAATGTATACTGTGAGATGTAGCGCATGAAGTCATGATGTCAAGACCCTTTTCTTCAGCAAGTGCGAGATTACGAGCTGCGAGAGCGTGTTGTAATCGAGGTGATGCTTGTCGGATGATGTTTCCACCATCTGAAGTTGCCTTTGGTAATTCAATCAAATTGATACCAAGAGTCTTACAAAGGGGTTGAATACAATCTTCAACTTCCATCATTGCTCCACGAGCGACATTTCCCGGGTAGTATGCCACTTGCATCCTTTCACCTCAGAACCTCTGGTCGAGTTCATTGAATAAACTCACAACTTCGTGGTGATCTTCCACTTTAGAATTAATCATACTTGGAATCTTTCCAACACCCGCTGGTGGAAGTAATAGTGCTTGTAGACTACGAATAGGAGGGCCGCCTGTACGAGTGAATCCGAGCATCATTCGTGCTGAAACGCCAGAGAATACGTTGGAGATGAGACCAATTGGCCCCAATACTTGTCGATAGAGCGTGGTTTCATTCAACTTACCAGACCACTTGACGGAGCGCCCATACCACTTGACAAGACGTCCATGACGACCAGCATTTTTGTATTCTGTCAACAGTCGACTTCTCGCACTGTTGAGTGTATCAGCGACCAATGCTCCTGAGAACCCATGTCGAGCAATTGAGGAAGGGTCTGTTTCACTCCATACCCCACCTTGTTCTTGCAAAGTTGCGAGTAAGTGTGAACGGTGTTTCATCGAAGTTCGAGGATCATTGATTCGAACCCAACGTTGCAGGTGAATACCTGGACCTTCATATGCTGAATCGAAATCGACCGTGTCCGACATTCCATGTGCAAGCAAATGGCTTGACACAGGATTCATCTTGTGCAGGGAAAGTGCTGTTTCTGCGGCTAGAACACCAACTGCCTTTCCACTGATGAGACGTTCACCTTCTCTTGGATCTGCTTGAACCCACGGACTTGCCTTGGTTCTATTTTCTTCGAATCGACGTGTATCGACGATTAGGTCTCTAAGGATAGGGAATCCAGGCAAAGGCTCGATGCGCAATCTTCCATTACTGACTATTTCACCGACACGAGCGATGTCTGCTAAGACAATACGTCCATTGGCTCGAACTCCTGTTGTTGCTGTTCCTGCAGTGTTACCACGACGGAAGGCAAAACTTCCATCAACATCTCGTTGGAAATTGATGAAGAGATCTTCTAATGATGCAGAGGCAGGGACTGTTGTCGCAATGACATCCCACCCATTTTCGCCTTGCGATGGGCAATAGCGGAAGAGTTCTAGTTCAACATGGATATCGGAATGATCAACATGTCCTGGTGCAAAGTCTCCTTCGACAACATCATCATCGTCTGAGGTTCCGTAAGCTGACATTTCATCAATAA
>CALBJF010000296.1 GCA_937892665.1 uncultured euryarchaeote
GCAGATGCTGATGCTAAGGCTGCTAAGGAATCTGAAGAGAAAGCAAAGGCTGATGCTAAGGCTGCTGAAGAAAAGGCTGCTGCTGCTAAGAAGAAGGCTGAGAAGAAACCTGTTGCTACTGTCAAGGAAGTCAAGAAGCAAGAGGAACTTCAACGTGTTAAGAAGCGTGCGAAATCCATTGACTTCAAGGTGATTGGAGAAGCGACTTCAACTGAGTTGAAATCCGAAGTGAAGAAAGGTGCGAAGACACTCGAAGTTGGAAACGCATCTGAATTCGCTGAGAGTGGATCTGCAGCAATTACTGATTCTGATGGAAGCACACTCATCGCTTGGACGGGTAAGGATGGAAACGTCTTGACCGGTGTTAGCGGAGTAACCCGTGTCTTTGGCACTGCATCGATTGTTATGGTTAAGGATGACTTGCAAGTCATCAAGGGTATTGGACCGTTCTTGGAAGAGAAACTCAACGCTCTTGGAATTACCACATACCGACAACTTGCCAACATGAATGCAAAACTGGAGGAACAAGTCAACGTTGCCATCGAATTCTTCCCAGGTCGCGTTAAGCGAGACCAATGGGTTGCTCAGGCAAAGATTCTACTCGGTGAAGATGTTAAACTCGACGAGAAGGCACTCAAGCAAGCTGAAGATTTGGAGCGAATTGCTCAGAAAGCAGACGGCATTGACTTCGGAATTCTTGGTGTTGCAACCCTCGACCAGCAAGACGATCTCCAAACCATCAAGGGAATAGGACCGTTCATCGCTGAGAAGTTGTATGCGCTTGGAATCTATACCTTCGAACAAATTGGGAACATGACCTCTGATATCGAAGAAGAAGTCAACAAGGCCATCGAGTTCTTCCCAGGCCGTGTCAAGCGAGATGAATGGACGAAGCAAGGACGAGAACTTCACAAGAAGAAGTGATTGAGATCTTGGCCGTAACAGGCCTCAAGCAAAGGGATAAGTCTCGAAGACTGTTCAGTTGGCCATGGGCGGCTCCAAAGCAAGTGGGGACATGACGTATTTTCAGATACGTATATCTCATGAACAAGCGAAGCATTTGCCGGGTTACATCATCACGAAATACTTCAATAAATTGGAATTGGTCACTGGCACAGGGATTGAAGATTCTATTCCCTCTTGTATTGTCAAAGTTGAACACGATGGCATCGACATCATGAGTGTTAAAGATGAACTTAAAGAGAGTTTAATCATTGATAAAATCCTCCAGGAAGGTGATGGCTTTACCTATCTAAAAGTGAAAACACCTGGGCCAATTCAACGTATTATCGGTGCTGAAGATGAAGCATGGATCATGCCTCCAACCTATCTTTCGAAACAGGATGGATTTTCGATGACAATACATGGAACGCCTAAAGGATTGAGAAGAATCAAAGGGATGTTAGAATCACTTATTCCAGAAAAAATGGATATGAAAATTTCAAACCAAGAAATCGGCGATTGGATGACCGTTCCTCAACTACCACTCAAGCGTAGTTTAGTGATTAAAACTGCAGTTGAGATGGGATATTACAGCGCTCCAAGAAGATGCAATCAAAGCAACATTGCAGAGGTTTTGGGTCTAAAGCAAGGGACTGTAGCTGAGCATTTACAATCCGCTGAAAATACAATCATCAACTCTTGGTCTGAGCAGACGTCTGGTTCAGAGTCCTCTGATTGAGATGACAATGGCTAGGATGAAGAGCAAACTTCCCAATATTGTGAACGCATTCTTGACAAATCCTGGTTCATCTGTTTTCGATTTGATTTTCTCTCCGAGATGAGACCAGACAAACATGGCCGCAATTCC
>CALBJF010000297.1 GCA_937892665.1 uncultured euryarchaeote
GTACCACCCATGGTGGGTACTGTATCCTTTGGTTCTCCTTATGTCGGTGCTGGTATCTGTGCATCCAATAACGGGGCTCTCGCTGGAAGTGAAACCACTGGTCCTGAACTCAATCGTATTGAAGACGCTCTCGGTTTAATCTGAGTTTGTACAATAAGAATGTTCAATAGCCTCTCCTTTTGGTTCTTGTACATGGGTGAAATGCTCTATCAAGGGAAAGTGAAGCAAGTTTGGTCTACTGATGACCCGGATATCTTGGAATTTCGATTCACAAATCAAATTTCAGTTTTTGATCAAATCATTCCATCTCTTATTCCCCGTAAGGGTGAATCTCTAAATCGTACCACGGCACATTGGTTCAAATTAGTTGAACAAGAAGGTGTTTGTGGAACTCATCTTGTCGAATTGAACGCACCAGATCGATGCCTTGTTCGTAAAGTCGAGGTCATAAAAGAACCAGGAGCAATCTCGAGAGATGCTGAATGGGTCTTTGTACCTCTAGAATTCATTGTACGCCACTATCTCTCTGGCTCAGCATGGCGTCGTTTCCAACGGGGAGAACTTACTGCAGAATCTCTTGGAGTTGCACATGATGCTGAATATGGGGTAAAACTTTCAGAACCATTTGTAGAGGTAACGACTAAATTTGAAGCATACGATCGTAACATCAATCGGGAAGAAGCCCTAAAAATTTCAAACATCACTGACCATGAATTTGATTCGATTGTACAAGCTGCCTTGAAAGTCGATGAAATTATTGAAAGAGAAGCTGCTAAGAATGGACTCATCCATGTTGATGGAAAGAAGGAATTTGCCTTGGGACCTGGTCGCAAGGTTGTCCTCGTGGATACCTTTGGAACTCTTGATGAAGATCGCTGGTGGGATGCTAAAGCATACTCGAATGGTGAATGTATCGAATTGTCGAAAGAATTTGTTCGAACCCATTACATCAACTCTGGCCACCAGGCTGAATTGAAAGTTGCACGGGATGCTGGTACTGCCGACCCTCCTATTCCTGCTTTACCTCAAAGCGTGATTGAAGAGACTGCAGATCTCTATTCATCAATGTACGAGCGCTTGACCTCTGGCCAATTTTAATCACTCGTGTTGTCTGTGGATAAGGCCTGCGCCTCTCCTCTCAGCCGCCATTAAAAGAGCGTTTAGATGCCTTACCGCTTCTCTTACCCCACCGTCCAATGGCTCTTCTCTGGATACCATCCAACCGCTTCCAAGAAGCATTGACCTCAAGGATTTCACTTCTTCAAAAGTGGTGTATCCTAAAATGATTAAACCAGCATTCCCTTCTTGGAATTCTTTATGACCAGTATTCATTTCCGAACATCTATTTGTTAGATATTCTAAATGTTCAACTAAATCTGAATACAATCCTTCTGATTGGCTTGGGATTGACAATATATTGTCTAGAATATACTGTATAGTTGAACCGGTATGATGCGGAAACCTCCCAAATCTCTCTCTGTTTTTATTTTCTCCCAACATGATTGGTGTTGAATCCCTGTTCAGCATTCGCACAGATGTAAACCATAGAGTTGCATCATCCCATGCAATTTTATCTCTATCATTTATGTCATCCAATCCTTGATTTCTTAATCGTGATGAAAAACCCTCACGCTTAACGAGTTTATCCCATAAGCGACTGTCTCCCTCACGGACTTCGAGTAGTGCTTGAAATGTTTCATCAAGATTGTCAGATACACATCCGTCTAACGTATAAAACGCAGTAGTACTGGAATTTGATTGGTCCATGCCCCTCGCACTGCATCATACATATTGAGGTATGTAATCTCGGCTTAATCAAAAAACTTAGACATGCGTTCTTCAATGCTTATCGTGTCTACAATCTCTACTTCTGGATCAATTTCCTGCCGGATGGTATCAAGTCGGCCTGAAGGGCTGAGATCCGTTTCCAATTCTGGAATCTCTTCAACAAGGGATACGGGTTCTTCTTCGAATTCTATTTCTTCTTCGAATGTCTCAAGAGACATATCGTCTTCATCATCCTCTATTCGCTCAACTTCTCGATTTTCTTTGGGCTTTAATTGCTTAGGTTTGGCTCTGATATTTTCTTGCAACAATTCAGCTTCCTTCTTTTGCATTACGAGCACATATGCTCCAACTATGAGTATAGTTATGGCCGTTCCCCAAAGGAGATTATTCGTAGTTACTAATCCTTGACTTTCCTCGACATAAATCGCTGTAGCAGTGTTATCTGTAGGATCATCATCCATGTCAAACGGAGAGTTGCAATCGATCGTTGCAGACAAAGATTCTCTGTCAGATATGTCTGGTTTTTGAATTTTAACAATCGGTGCAAACTGTGAGCCTTCTACGTCCACAATCCTTTCAATGCGATATGAACTTGAACTACTTGTTACGGTCAGTATGCAATTAACATCCCCTAGAACCTCATAATTTGTACGAGTAATAGCGATATTGAGATCTCCGGTGGCACTGAAACTAGCTATCCCTACATTCCAATCTGATTGCCTGGATACTTGTGCCGTTTCAATTGAAATAACTTCAATCCCATTCGCATCATAACCAACGACACGAATCATCAACTGCCCAGGTTCTGGGTCCCACTGGTTGACAGATATATTGACGGTTCTCGATTCATTTTTCTGAATTGTGAACGAACCGAGTTCGAGTGGAATGGCTTCGCCTGTATTTGTGGATGCCATAAATGTCAGTCGTGTCTGCTCACCAAGGTCTCCATTAACGTTGCATGAAACGAATGTTCCTGTTAACGGGATTCTACCCAATTCTTGGAATACATTAGAAATGAACTGGCAAGATGCTGATACCTGTGGTAACAACGAACCAATCTTAACGAATTGTATGACATCTGCTGTTGAGGAAACGGTCCCCAAATTAATTCCTTCTTCTAAGGTAAGGCGATATTCATCTTGATTCAGAGTTGCGTCCTCGGCTGTGATAGAGTTCACCACATTAGAATTCACATGCAATGAAAAGACTTGGCTTGAGCCAGAGGAACCAGATAATACAGGTGTAGTTGCGAATGAAATATTGGAGTATCTGACTGTTATCGACTCCATGTACAATCCTAATTCTGGATGGATTATTCTGAGTTCGACTTCTAGTGGTTGCTTATCCCAGGTTGCAGGAGGAATAATCTCGAAGGGTATGCCACGTGTTTCATGAGGGGATAGTGAAGCAGATTGTACTCCAGATAAGTTCCATCCCGGTGGCAGATTTTCGAGTGTTAGAGTCACATGACTCATTGTATTGCCCGTGTTTTCCATCCATGCAAGAGGATATCCCCCTTCTTCACTAACAAACCAAGATTGGCTTGCATTAAGTTCGAAATTTGGTGAAGGGGATACTCTGACTGGAATCTCAAATTCTTCTAATCCTTGACCAGTTCCGTCTGATACTCGGATTTTAACAATATTTACTTGTCCTGCGATTGCACCATCAGGTGACTCAACAAATATGTCGATGAGTTCTGCTTGGCCAGGCTCCATCATGATTCCATCAGGGAGTGTCGTATTCCATCCCTGACCCGATTTTGTGAAGTAAGGAGTGCTTGGAGAATTTCCAAGTTGTTCAACTTCAACCTGAATTATGTCTCCACCTGGTTGGATTTCGAGGTTACTATTTGCAAGATTAACGTGCCACTTCGCTGTCTTTTGGACGTTGAGCGTCACATTGAATTCACCGAGTTCATAGCCGGCTGAGACAATCTTGTAGGTGATTATAGCACTGGTATCTTCCCAAGCGAATGGAATCATTTGAACAATTGAAAGAACTTGTGACGAATTGACATCGAGCTCTGTGGACTCAGCAGGCTGATGTAAGTTCCATACAGACGTATCATTTACCGTTGTGGTGATACTAATATGGGGTACGAGTTGGACTGTATCAGCAAAGTTTCCAATATTCTTTACTTGAATTCGATATTCGAATTCTTGATTTGGTAAAACTTGCATAATTTCCCCGTCTACAGGCGTTATGTTCCATGAATGCCGCTGTTCTGCTTCGATCAGTAATGTTGTAGAAGCAGATACACTTCCATTGACAATTGAAGACCATGTGAATTCTATTTCAAAAGGTTCTGCAGCAGGGATGGAGGAATCGAGTGTTATTTCCACAGGCATTATTGTTGTAGCTAAAGGAGCAAGAGTTCGCTGTGGATTGAAAAAGGTGAATTGAACATCATCTGAAGCAATTTGTTCAGTTGGTATCACTTTTCCACTGAGCAAATATGTATCTTCTCCGTTTCCTGGATTGTCAAGTTGGATGAGTAGTTGATGTGGAATACTCACATTAAATCCAGCAGGTTGCGTTGATGGAACAGGATCGATTATACTAATTGCAGAACGATGTATCTGCAATACGTGAACACTCAGCAAAAAGTCGTGATGATTCACCGGCAAATTCTCTGGTGTATTAAAAGCAAGTCGCTGAGGGGGGGCATCCGTTGGTATG
>CALBJF010000298.1 GCA_937892665.1 uncultured euryarchaeote
CACAGCCTATCTCATGCATTGGTTCGATTCGGTTGCAAACTTATTCTCGCCTCTCCTGAACTCCTACGTATGCCGACTGAAATTATCGAGGACTTGCGGGAACATGGCGCTGATGTTATTGAGACTGAAGACCTTCTTGGGAACATAAACGATGCAGATGTAGTCTACATGACACGGATTCAGAAAGAACGCTTTGCAGATGAAGATGAATACACAAAGGTTTCAGGCGCTTACAAACTTCATGCTCGTGATGTTGCAAATGTCAAAGCTGAGATGATCATCATGCATCCGCTCCCGCGTGTTGATGAGATTCATCCAAGCGTCGATTCGACTCGCCATGCACGATATTTCGAACAAGCCTTCAACGGCGTTGTTGCTCGAATGGCTCTTCTTTGCAGATTATTGAACATCGAAGTTCCTGCTGAAATTCATGGAGGTGAGGCTTGATGGCTGACGAACATAACATGAGAAGAGTCACTGCAATTCGAAATGGAACTGTTATTGATCATATTCCCTCAGGACAATCACTGAAAGTTCTCGAACTCCTCAACATCGCTCGAGATACCTCTGTCCCTGTTTCCTTGGTCATGAACGTCCCTTCAAAGAAGATGGGGTCTAAAGACATCGTCAAAGTAGAAGATCGTGAGTTGACACAAACTGAATTAGATCGTCTTGCCCTTGTAGCACCTGACTCCAGTATTGCTATTATTCGCGCATATACTGTTGCAGAGAAACTGGAGGTCAATCTCGGAAAAGAAGTACGAAATGTTGTTCAATGCACATTCTCGAACTGCATCACACAGAACCTACGCGAGCCACTTCCACATCGGCTACGAGTCACCAGTACCGATCCTCTTACACTTCGTTGCCACTATTGCCAACGACCACAAGACTTGGACGAATTGATTCATAATTTACTCTAAATCTACGTCGAGTAAGTCTCGCATATCGCATGCTTTGCATGTTGCACCTGAAGTAGGAGAACCACAGCGTTCACACTTCATTGGATGAGAACGAACTGGAGCAGGTTCCTGCTTTGCAACCATCTTGATGTTGTCTGCCATTCGCACGAGGCTGTGACGAGTACCAGGAACATCTTGCTCCATTTGTGCAACAAGATCTCGATATCTCCATCGGAGAGCGCCTTGAGCGTATGGACATTCTTCATGATGCATTGGAAGTTGCTTGTGCATTGCAAGGAGGTGAATCTCTTGTTCTGGAATCCAACGGAGGGGAACGATTCTCGGAGGCAGTCCATCAACAGGTGAATCCGTGTGAGGGGCGAGTCGAAGCGTTCTGTCGATGTCTCCGTTCGCCATATTCATCAACACTGTCTGTGCCATATCATCGAGATTATGCCCAAGAGCCATGACATCTGCGTTGACTTGGGCAGCAAGTGCGTTAATCCCTTGTCTTCGAAATACACCACAGTAGGAACATGGCATTGTCGAAGCCCTTGCATCTTTCTCAGTAACCATAGGCAATCGACGAACAACTTCATCCATTTGATGGAATTCAAGGGATTCGTATGATGTTGTGATGAATTCAACGCCAAGATCTTCACAAAGATCGATTGCGCATTGCATCGATGGAGGGCGATATCCTTCGATTCCTTCATCCACGCAACCTGCAACAATTCTGACATCTCGACGTTTTCCGACTAAATCAACTATCAAGGTAAGCAGTACAGCAGAGTCTTTACCTCCAGATATAGCTACAAATATTGTCGTATCTTTTGATTTATCAAGAATAAGTTGCTTGCGTAGTTCCCTTCCAACCTTTTTGCGGATTGATTGTTCAAGATGAGTCCCACATAGAACTCGTCCCGAGTAGGCTTGCTCTACTACAGCATCCTTCCCACAGACATCACAGACAGGTGCCTGAAAAAGTGCCTGCGTGGGTTCCGCCATGGTAATTCGTCTCAATTCCACCATTAAACGCCTCCGATTGATACCTGTTCATAAATTGAAAATTCAATTGGAAATCGGAAAGTTCAATTAGATTATTTCAAATAAAATTGAAAAAATTCTGCTGTAGAAGCGCGGTGGATTGGACGTTGAAAGCTATCCGCGCTCTGCAAAATCTGAAAATGCAGTTGGGATTTTCAAACAG
>CALBJF010000299.1 GCA_937892665.1 uncultured euryarchaeote
GATTGGATGAAGATGGTCTTCTTGCCCCCCCTCATCTCTATGCTTCCTTGTTCACTACTCCCACCGGTCAACGTGTGATGACTGTAACTGGGCCAGGTCAACCAAGCGATCCGTCTCAACAATATGATTTCACTCAGGAATTACTTGAGGCATTTTCAAAAGCAGATATACCCGAAATGCTTGTTCTCGCAGGCCTCTCCTCTCCTCCAGAAAAGAAGGAAGCATTTGTTGTCGCATCCTCCTCTGCACACCGTGTCAATATGGAAGAAAAGGGAGTGGACGTCCGTCGAGACCAGCCTTCAGGAGGAGCGATTGGAATGTCTGCATTGATGGCTTCTATGGGACCCATTTTTGGAATTCATTCGGCTTGTGCTATGGCTACGACAGTTGGAGCAAGTGGCGATGTTCATGCCTCTCTCCGCCTTCTTGAATCAATAAGTGAGGGGTGGTCACTTGACCTTATTCTCCCAGATGATGTCACCTCTGGAGTCATACAAAAGTTGCTCGACATTGCTCCTAAGAATTCTGCCGATCTCGTACGTGAATTGACAGAAGAACCGGATGCATTCTACATCTGATGGCGCCGAGAGAGGGATTTGAACCCCCGCGTCCATGGGACAGTGGATTTCGAATCCACCGCAATACCGGGCTATGCGATCTCGGCTTATTTCTCGCCTGTGCGCCACCGTCATAAGCATGATGCCTCACAGGCATCATCATGGAGATTACATTCTCAGGGCGAGACCACAATTGTACGATTGAAGTTGAACTAAACAGCACACTTCGCCAGGCTCTAGTGCTTGCGAAGATACTCCCTTCAACAGTAATTGTAAGTTATGAGGAAAAAATCCTGCCTCACAGCACTGTCCTCAATTCCGATGTAAACTTACTCGTTACAACAGTATCGTCTGGCGGCTAATCCCCAGCTACGATATGAAGTCTTGAGGCTCGATAGATTTCTCCAGTGGTTAATGCTGCCCAGCCGTTCATACCAACGTTGGTGATGATCACAGTATCACCGAGTTCAAGCATATCGTATTGAGGTCCCCAATCCGCTTCCCAACCTTCGACCTTAATCGCTCCTGTATTGTCGAGAATCATCAATCCTTTACGGCACCATTCTCCTCGTGCTGATACCCCTCTTTTATCTGTTCTATAGACAACTGTGCCCATGATATTCCAACGTGCACGTGGTTTGAGGAGGCTCATAGAAACCTCTTCATCAGAGTCTATTTTGACAATCTTTGAAAACGGATCAACTTTCAGAACGATTGACCCTTTGTAATTGAGTTGAAAGAATGCTTTCTCAACCCGGACTAAATCTCCTTTCTCCAATCCCTCTGGGACGGTTGGCGTCCCATCAGAATGGGTCATAGCCTTGACTTGAACATCTGCAAAAGCATTGTTGGCTTGAGTGATAGTGATTCTAGGTGCACGCCCAGATTGTGAATGAATGAGGGTATGGACATGTCCTATGATATCATGTCGATCTTCAAGCTCATCAATAGGATTTCCTTCAATTTCAGCATAGGAACCTGGCAACTGATACGTCCCGCCATGAGGGTGCTCATCATGCCCAGTTCCATTTGGACAAATTATAGACCAATCACATCGTTCACAACGAGTTTGTTTGGCGGGCTTGTCAGACGGAACACCTCCCGATTCAAATGAACGCATTGGGGCTGGCGTAGGGGGGCATTGTTCGATATCTGGAGTTACTTCTCTGAGTTGACTCCAGAGTTCTTTCAGTTCAACACCCATTTCATCCATTTCTTCAATCGTTGGTTTTTCGATCATCTTCTGACTATTGGCTGCGAGATACCAAATTTCTAGTCCGTCAACTTCCTGTTGCTTTCCGTGAGTTTGCCACCACAAAAAGGCATACATGCGTAACTGTTTGACATAATCTCCTGATCTGTCATTATTTCCTAACGAAGCTTTGATGTCGATAATTCGAATCGTCCCATCCCAAGAATAGACTAAATCATATTCACCTTGAAACCAGTG
>CALBJF010000300.1 GCA_937892665.1 uncultured euryarchaeote
TCCAATAGCGTGAACAAGAATATCGATCTTTCTTCCCGGATGTTCTTTAGAGAAGGCTTCGAAAAACTCTCCAGTCGTTTCATCTTTTGCGACGTCAAGTGGATAGAACCCTTTGATTGCAGGAAGTTTGTCTTTGAGTTGGAAAACTCGAGACATAAACCGTTTTTGGAAGCCTAAAAACAGGTCGACTCCTGCCTCTGCAAGTTGTTGGCAGATTGCCCAGGCAATCGAATCTTCACTCGCAACTCCGAACACTACGGCTGTTTTTCCCTTTAGACCTAGCATCCGCATCTCACCAATCGCAGGTGTTACCCAGCACAGCACGTCTTTGAGTATTCCCCTTCTTTTGGCTCAAATATTGGCCTTACTCGACCTTGAAGAAAAAGGCGACGGCGTTACAAATCGTCAAACATAGCATCGAGGTCATCCGATTCAAAATCTTCATCCTCTTCAAAATCTAAATCCAAGTCAAATTCATCATCGATTTCTATCGCTTCTTCTTCTGACTCGCCTTCAACTGCTACATTACGAGATGAATTCCGCTTCGAGATTCGAGAGATGATGACGAGAAGGAAGATGATGAAGAGTACGCCTCCGCCAATAGCGCCATACATGGCCAAATCATCTGTGTTCTCGAGAGAGAGACCTCCGAGTCCTGAAGATTCGTCTTCTGCTTCTACAATGAGGTCAAAACGTACTGAATCGGATACTGAGTCTTCATTATCGCTGGTTGCGACAATGGTGATTTCAGCACGAATCTCATCTGCAGCATCACTTGGCGCTCGTACGATTAATTCAAATTGAGAGGATATCCCATTTGACTGAACATCTTTTTCTACAAAAGAGGTCCCTGCTGTAAAGACAAAGCCGAGCATTTCAAGTTGGTTTGAATTCGTAACTTCAATTTCGATGTCATCTTTCGCATTCCCATCATTTTCTACTTGGAATGTAATCGAAATCTCTTCACTTGTCACCATATTCCGGGACGAGGTATCAGGGACATCGAGCGTTAGCATTCCAAACTTAGCGATTGTGAAATCCCCTGTATGATTAGCTGTATTTGACAGAGGCGTCCCCTCAACTGGAATTGGCCCCCAGGCAGTCACTGTAGCAGATATGGTGAACTCATAGGCAATTGTTGCATCGAGACGCGATTCACCACTAAAGGTAACTATGAAATCGGCTTCTTCACCAGAATCTAGAGTGAAGGAGTCTTCGGAAAGACTGATGTCAACAAAGATGCCATCCCATTCTTCTATGATTTCGATTGATTCCGCTAGGATCGTCCCATCATTGGTGACGGTGCATTCGAGTTCAACATCTGAATACTCATTGGGAGAGACATTCATCTCCGGATTGCTTCCGCAATCCAAAGAAATCGTCCCGATACCACCTTGGGCAGATGCGAAAGGCATCAATAACGGGATGAGAAGAACCAGAACAACTACTGAACGGAGATGACCATGTCCTTCTGCCATATATCCTCGAATCCGAACCCTATGATGAATGTGATGGCGATATGGGAGGGAAAAGAATCAATCTTCATTGATTCCATAAATTGCGTTAGGCACGTCAACATGACAACGCCACAATGTCTCTTCGTCCATTCCTGCTTCGAGAAGTTGTTGTGTTCTTTTTGGCACAGTTTTCGGACCTAAAACTGCCCCTGGTCTGCGTGGATCATCCATATAATCAGTCTCGAGCATGAATCCAGTTTTGTTTTGTTCATATGTTTCCATCAATGGTTGAAGAGCACCCTTTCCAACAAGAACACTTGAGGTTAATCCTCGCGTCATGGCTTCGTCAATTTGAGGGGGAGAATAATGGCGGACAAGTTTGTGTTTTGAGAGATTGACCTTTTCAGCCATCTTCGATAAGTCACGATACGTAGAATCTAATTCACCTTCAACATGAAGTTGAAGTGCAATGTTTTCTTTAGCAGCCATAGCCATGGTTTCTTCCAAGAGCATGTTTGAAAGGTTCCAAATTTCATCAGAAACTGGCCAATGAGGCCGACCTACTTCACCAATTGCATGGGCTTTTCCTTCGTGGAGAAACTCGAGCGCTGCATCGATACTATCGCGATAATTTTCGCAGGCACGTTCTGCCCCACCATCTTTATCCTCTTCCATCCATTGAATGAACTGGTGTGCAAAGGCAGCAGGATGTGGGCCGAGTACAACTCGCACATTTAGGCCATGATGGCCACGTACTTCATCCGCCATAGCGACCGTATCTGCATACGTGCTTCTGTGATCATCGATATGAGTGGGGGGGGATGAAAAATTTGGGCAATGAACCAAGACAAGGTGCGTACCACCTTGATTTTTGAAATCCTTTGCAG
>CALBJF010000301.1 GCA_937892665.1 uncultured euryarchaeote
GTCTTCAATTTTGAAGAAACTCATCATCCGTCGATTATTTCCCCACCCTGTTGATGCGGAACTGGGAAGAGGAAAGTTATCGCTTCATCCCAACCAGTAGATTGTAGGAAACCAAACCGTAGTTGTGGGAATCCGTTGAAGCGGTCGGATCAGGATTATCTCCTTCAACAAATAACCCTTCAGGTTTCACATGCACAACTCGTTTCACACATATTCGGGAAGGGTGTGTGGGGTCATTGAAAACAACAATGTCTCCTTCATTGATAGTTTGATTAGAATATGGGATTGCTTCGAAAGCGTCCCCATCTTTTAGCGTCGGCCACATGCTGTCGCCGATGACGACTACAGCAATCGTGTTCAACATTGAACCCTCAACTTGCACGAATCCAAGAGACTTCTCGTCCCTTGACAGACCAGAACATTTTGTGGATGTTTTCTACTGCATCCATGAGTTCTTGAGCGTGTTGTTCTGAAACTTCAACCTTACATGCTGAGCAAAGTTTTGCTGCATGCCAGAAGGTGGTGTGAAGGTCAGGGATGGCTTCGAGATGTTGTGGCTTGAAGAAATCAGTCCACAGAACAAGAAGTTCATGCTTGCATGTTTGTGCTTCCTCTTCCTTAATCGCAGCAAATCTGCTCATTGTGTTGATGTAAGAAGCTGAACCAGAATCAGCACCACTTTCGCTTAGAGCAACCATCTTCTTGGTCATTGATTGGACTGCCTCGGCCGCAACACGGGCACTCGCAGGGTCGTAGACGCCGCATGGGCCGTCACAGTGGGCAAAAGCTTGGATGGTAGGTTTGTTCTCCATGTACTTGCGTTGGAAAAGAAGCATTTGAAGATATGCTTTCCAACCTTATCGACGAGCAAGGGACTAAAACTTCCATCCCTTGGAACCAACATGCCTTCGGCACGTGTTGCAATATTGGGTGCAGGCGGATTTGTCTCACAACGAATGCAACAACGACTTGCAAACCATCCATGGTTCGACTTAGTTGCTGTCGCAGGACAAGACAGTGGACAAATGCTCGCCACAGTCTCCTGGAAATTAAAACACAAAAGACCCGAAGCGTTGAATAACATCTCTGAGCCAATACTTGATGTCCATTCCCCTGAACTTCATCAATCATTGAAGTCTCTTGGAGTAACCATCGTCTTCAGTGCGTTACCTAGTAGTCCCGCTCGTACGATTGAATCCCTCTTATCGCGGAATGGCCTCGTTGTATTTTCTAACGCTAGTGCGTACCGTATGCATCAAGAGGTCCCTCTCGTTGTTGCGGATGTGAATCCTGAATCACTCAAACAGTGGCCTGGAGAACTTGGGTTGCTTGCTTGTGCTACAAATTGTACACTCATACCAGTACTTCATCCACTCCATGTAATCGCGAACCATCATCGAATAACGCAAGTTAAGGTGCGAAGTGAACAAGCCCTGTCCGGTGCAGGCTGGACGCTTTTGTTGGACGATGAAAAAAGAAAAGCAGCAATTGGGAATGAGATAGAAGGTGAAGCAGAGAAATTGATCGAGGAGGCTGAACGAATTTTACAAATCCACGCCGAATGGGATGTTCGTTGTAAACGAGTCGATGCTGAAGAAGGACACATCGTCAATGTTGAACTTGAACTTGAGCAAAATGTAACCTATGACGAAATCAAATCACTACTTCTATCACACGAATACCATCACTTGAACCACCTCCCTAGTGCTCCTGCATCACCAATCATCGTCCTTGATGAATCACCAACAAGAGCAAAACATCTCTGGGGATCGTTTCAGGATTCAAATCCAAATCCTTCGCAAAATTTAGTTGCAGGTATGGAAACAATCGTTCACATTGAGGCTGTTGAAGAATCGACTGTCAAATTCAAAGCACTTTCCCACAACACCATTCGGGGAGCAGCAGGAGGAGTCGTCTTATTAGCAGAACTTGCTGTTGCAGAAGGGGAAATTCCATCAGTAGACATAAATCCAAGCAATGTATCATCGGAGCGGTGAGGGCATGGGCATAACTGCAATGATTCCAAACATGACCATCGATGGTCTTCAATCTGAAGCTACAAAACGTTGGGGAGATATCTACGATAACGAGGCAACTCGTATGCAAATTATGTTGATTTGTCCCCGAAGAGAACGCAAGATATTGGAATTACATGGAGACATGGTTGAGCATGGCCAACCCGTCATTGGCGTCTTTCATCGCCCCAGAGCAGAAGCACGGCTTTTACAAGAACAGGGTCTTGACTCTAGAGATGCATCGTTCCAGTTTCTCGACCTCGCAACAAGTGATCTAGGACCATGGATGCAACATCTCGTCACAACAGAGAAGTGGGTTCGTTCTTCGATAACAATTCAACCCGTACCGTTCTCAGTCGACGTTCCTGCTCAGAGAGGATTTGAAAACATCAATATGCTTTGTTTCCGACACCCTGACCTTCCAGCGATTGAACGCTATTATTTGCCATTCCCACCTACCTCAGTTCCAAACAAGTGCTTCGTAAGTCTTCCCAGAAAACAAGCCGCAGAATTTGCGCGTCAACAAGCAGAGGTTCTCGGAGTTGGCCGTGCGGCTGAACCAGCAACCCCCGAACCGGTTGTTCAAGAGGAAAAAGCAGAAATTGCACCTCCTGAAATCGTTATGGAATCGGATGTCGTCATTGAGAAACATGCATCAGTTCCCCTTCCATCCATTGACAATGGACCCTCCAACGAGCCACAGAATGTCGAGGATGCGATAACAAAAGCCACTAACACAGGATTTGGAGAAATGCAAGCTGCGGGCGACGAGTTGGATTCTATTGAAGAACCCGTTGAACTTGTTGTCGAAACCGTTCCACTCCCATCCGTGCAAGTAGAACCACAGCCGCAACAATCTGAAATTGAAATCGAATTTAGAACTCTTGTAACAGAACTTCTTGCCAGCGGTATTGAGCCGAGCGAAATGATGGATGATCCACGCTGGAACAGCATCAATGAGCGAGCGACTGCTGTTGGCTTTGAAACATGGCCTGTTTTTCTACAACTGACTTCAATGGGCTAAACAAACTTGAACAGGTGAAAGGTTGATAATTGTCAGCATACAGGAAAGGACGGTGAAGAAATGGGTTTTTGCGTAACATGCGGTCAATCACTGAACGATGGAACTCGTTTTTGCCGATTCTGTGGTGGTCAACAACCGGGTGAACAACTCATCGCTAGGCTTCGAATCGAGGCAGAACAAATTCGTCAAATTGCCCTAATGATTAGTAATCAGCAAGCTATGCAACAAGCAGAATATGCTGCTCGTATGCAACAACAACAGCAATTCAATCAACAGAATTTCGATCAACAACAGCGACGTTGGTGAAGTTATGCGTCAACGGCATCTTGCGATGCGACTCTCATCTCTAAAACCACATCCATGTCATTCAGTTGAGCTAGAACAGTATCCAACCGAAGGGAATCTAGCTG
>CALBJF010000302.1 GCA_937892665.1 uncultured euryarchaeote
CCAAAGCCAGTGGCGGTGGAAAGGGATTCGAAGTTCGGAAGTCAGGAGACGCAACGGTATCTCTCGTCGGATTCCCATCAGTCGGTAAATCAACATTGATCTCTAAAGTGACAGATGTAGCTTCAGAAATAGGTGGCTATGCATTTACAACATTGACGTGTATTCCTGGTGTCATGGAACACAGGGGTGCTAAAATCCAGATTCTTGACTTACCCGGTTTAATCAAAGGTGCTGCAGAAGGGAAAGGAAGAGGTAAGGAAATCCTCAACGTAATCCGTTCTTCTGACATGGTTCTCTACATTGTCGACCCATTCCAAGATGGGCATTTCAAAGTCTTGCATCGAGAATTACACAACTCAGGATTACGGCTCAATGAACAACGACCACCTGTGTTCATCAAGCGCACAGACAAAGGTGGAATCGATGTCCGTACAACTGTTGAGCAGACATATCTCACACCAGAGGAGATGGGTGATATCATCAGGTCTTTTGGATTCACGTCAGCCATTGTTACGTTACGACAAGACACGACTGCTGAGCAGATTGTTGATTGTTTAGCAGGTAACATCATTTACGAAAAAGCTGTTATTGCAATCAACAAAATTGACATCGCAACTCCTGAAGATATTGCTCGAGCAAGAATAGGATTACCAGAAGATTGGCCAATTATGGAGATCTCTGCATTCAAGGATATTGGACTTGATGAATTGAAGGATTTCATTTATGATAATCTTGGATTCATGCGAGTGTATCTCAAACCGCAGGGACAAGAAGCCGATATGGAAGAACCTCTCATCGTGAAGGATGATTCGACAGTCAGAACCATTTGTAGCAAACTGCACCGCGACTTTGTACGCAAGTTCAGATTCGCTCGAATCAAGGGTCCATCTGCAAAATTCGATTGGCAGCGTGTTGGTTTAGACCATCTCTTACAAGACGGAGATATCTTGACAATCGTGGTGAAGCGATGAAGACGTTGTGGTCTTATCATCGTGATATACTCGCAATTGGACTCGGATGTTTCTTCACCTATGTTGGAATTCTCCACTTTATTGATCCAGAATGGTTTACTGCCATCGTACCAGAGATTCTACCGGGTTCAGATGCGTTTTGGGTTATTGTCAGTGGGATTCCAGAAGTCCTTTGCGGTATTGGATTAATCATTCCAAAAACACGTATTATTGCAGCACGAGCAACGATTATTCTCCTCGTCATATTGTACTGGGCTAATCTGAATATGTGGATTTATGATATCGAATTGAATGGAAATACATTCCCTCTATGGGCTCATATTCTCAGAGGCCTCGCCCAAGTTCTGATGGTGCTTGTTGCAGCGTATATTGGCGAATGGTTCCTCGTAACTAAAAACGATAAAACTTGAATTTTCCTATTCATCACTCGTATGAAAGGCCAATGGCAGACGGCCTATTTCCATCCATTCAAGATGTAGAAGGGTTTTCATTTCTGTTTTCGCAGCTTGTCGCCAACGTTTTCGCATTGTTCGTTCTGCAACACGGCTTGGCAATGGAGGTGATGAAAAATGAATGAATTCCGTAATCGAATCAGGAATTGGGGAGTCCTGCCACTCGACACCCCATAGGATAAGCCATTCAGGAGGGGCAACCCCAAAGTCAACACTGATCCCAGGGTTATCGATTGCAGACCTTACTTGTTCAGGAGTGATTTCTCCGAGTGCCATTTGGTGGATGGCCATAGCAGTTCTTCGAACTTGATTCCAGAGGAATGCTTCCCCTATAATTTCGAAGCCAACTGTCCTTCCATCAACAACCCAAGGAGTGCAAGAAAGAATAGTACGCATAGGGTTTTTTCCAGGTTCAAGGCGTGCGAAATTCGTAGCATTGTAGGTTCCTTCGAACAATGAGAGCCATTCAGAAAGAACCTCTCCAGGGTCTTTCCAAAATTCAATTCCTTCCAATCTGTAGCGATAAACTCGGTGGAGAGCAATCCGAGGGTTCCAATCAAATTCCACTTCTCGTACGTCGAGAAATGCAATATCATGAGGAAGTAAATCATCTACTGCACGAATAAATTTCCGAGGCGTGATACTTTTCCACAAATCACTTTCAATGCGTACAGTCCCGCCGTTAACCCGGACATGAACTCCAGCATCTGTTCGACTTGAAAGAACAAGATTGTGTTCTTCCTCAGTTTTTGAAATCCATCCAAGTGTCTGAAACACTCGTACTAATTCACCTTGGACAGTGATAACATCAGGTTGTATTTGGCTACCATGATATGAATCGCCAAGATACCCTATTCGGAAATGCAGACGTGTTTCTGCATTGGGCATTGAGTTCGCCTCAGTCATCGCTTCCAAGGACTTCAATCGCTTCTTCAGGAGTAAACCCGAGTCCGCCAACAGCCCAAATAAGAGCTTGCTTGAGCCATGGTTGAATTGTTGGTGCCTTTCGTGAAGGATCCATTACTTCAATCGCATCTACGAGATTTCGACTTGCTTGATAGAGTGCATCGTCTACCGGAATATCTTCAATTTCAAGTTTCTTAGCGTATCGTTGGAATTCTTTTACTGCAACAGGAACACGTCGGCATTCAAGCGCAAACGATGCAAAATCAGCGATGTACTCGACATTTTCTTCGTCGAGTTGCATTGCTTTCTTGTAGGACATCATGATTTTACCACCAGGGACAACGTCCTCTTGGGATTCCATGTTTAGCATATTAGCAAACTCTGCAAAGGTGTGATGCAGATTTGAATTATCCTTGTGTGAACGTAGTTTCGAATCGAGGTTGTCAACTGCTCCTTTCAAATCACCTGAACGGAACAATTCGATTGCTTCTGCCATTATCTCATCACTCATTTTTCTCTCTCCAATTCAATGGACAAACCATTGGCTTTTGAACACAGCGGTTCAGTCTTGTCCTTCTTCCTTCGTTAAAATCTCAGCAAGATTGTCCAATTTTGTCGACTGGCTATGCTTTTTATGCATCTCGTTGAGCAAAGTCTTGGTGTCTTCCCAACCACGAATTTTAAAGAAACAGTGTTTTGGATCTGGGCGGACTGTTCGAACTGTTCGTTGGTAAAACAAGAGAGCAAAGAAGGAACGAATGATGCTCTTTCCAGCTTTTTCGACATTGCCATCGTTCTCGTTTGAAGAGACACTTGGGGAAATTCCTATGCTTCCACCAACCGATTCCTCGACAATTCCAACACCCGAATCTGTGAGAATTGTTAATGTCGCATATCCAGTCATTGTACCCATCGGGGTTCGCTCAACTTGAACCTCAGAGATACGATCGAAAAGAATTCTACGATGGGCACGGCTTAGTAGGAAGGCATGCTTGAAGATAACAGCATTGCTTGTAATTGCATAGTCAAAACTGCGCTGATAATAGAAAACAAGTCCCCAGAAGGCGACTGTCAAAATGATTCCTGCAATGAGGAAATTGTAATCAATGCCAAGGAAACGATCAACATCTGAATCCGAGAATAAGTCACGGATTAAGGCGATTAGTCCGTCGATTTGGATAAGTACAGGGAGAACTGTTGCGACAAGTAACCAAACGGTCACCCACTTACCTGAAGTGGATGAATTCAACATTCTATTGAACCAAGTAATGGTTCCCATGACAAGAACAAATCCAAACGGTATTGCAGTACCGCCAAGTCCCATAAGCCAAACAATTGCTTTAAGCAGGCCACCAGAGTCATCGCCAATCAACGATTCTCTGAAGTGGAAAATGAGATGAGCAGCAAGAACAAGCAGTCCAAGAACATACATGTTGAGGAAACCAACTCCACTCGGTTGCTTTGTGAGTAGTACTTCTTCACCTTCGATTAACTTGAAACGGCTTTTCATCGCTTCTTGATTGTCTGCGTTGGTTTTTTCATCAGAATCTGGTTGAACAGTTGGTTCTTCAGTGGCTTCTGTATCTTCACTCATATCTATGCCTCAAAGTTCTCTTGTCATACTGGGTCATAAGTCCTCCCCCGTATTTTACAGCGTTTCTGCTCAGTTATTGTCAATGCAGGAAGCCCCAACTATGCTCCGCATTTCCCCTCAACCATTCATAATCTGATTTTAATCGGACTCCAAATTCATCTTCAATTCTCAGTTCTTTAACCACAAGTGGGTATTCGTTGTAAGTAAGGTGAGACCAAACACCTCCTCTCGTAGGTTGATGAAAATCCCAGTGTGCTCGTCCCACTGCTTGAGCTGAAAGGTGAATTGAAGTCCGTCCATTCCGCAGGTGAACATCGAAATTTGGCAAGTTGTTGGACTGCTTATCTTTCTTGACCGATACAATTTCAAAACGTTCGCTTCGCTTCTTTTTTGCATCGTGAAAAAGCCCGCCTTGACTCAACGCAATATGAGAGACATCTCTTTTTTTCCATGGTCTTGCATCTCTGCTCAGCATCGTAAGTGAGGCATGTGGAAGAAACCAATCAAGATAGGAACCGTCTGAAAAATGAAGCATCCCCCAATACCAAGGGACACTCGGGGCTTGAACACATACCTTCTGAAAATATGCAGTTCCGTTGACTGATTCCCCGTCGATTACTCCTGATACTTTCGTCCCATGCAATCGTAAAATATCATATCCCATGTTTGCTGCATAGGTAGCATTGGCTTGTCGAGCCGTTGACATCGCAGGATTCCATGGCGTTAAATCAAGTTGGACTGATTGTATCGGGCTCTTCTCAGACAGATTCAAATTCAACCAGAATTTAGATCGATCTTCAACCATTCCCATTGAGCAATCTGACTCGAGGAGAGGGACAACCGCTCCACCACCTAAACTGGACTTTGAAGAAGAAGGCCAAGATGGATGGTGAGCAGGAAGAACAATCATATCGCATACATGACTTATGATTTCATCATGCATTACTGAGCCATCAAACCACCATGCACAAACCATCCCATCAAGTCGAATACCGCCTTGTTCATCGAAGCCAGGTTTTCCTTTTGGATTCCAAGTTACATCGTTGACTTGAACCATTTCGTTGTCTTTTGTTGACCATAAAACCATCAGTTGTTTACCAGGTTCCACGTTCTTAGGATCATCAAGCATGACAAGCCACCACCACCAATCCCATGTGAGATGATTCAGAGGTGGACGCTGTTGAAGTGTCCACAATGAAGATAAATCCCCTTGAAATAAATCCATGAAATCTCCTCATTCGATTTCTTTGGATTTGAAGACAAGTTGTCCGATGAACCAAAAGAAAGCTGCCTGAGCGATCAATACCATCATTGAAACGATAATTGTAGGATACGGACCCATGCCTAATCCAAGGTCGCTCTGCGCCCATTCTAAAGCTCCATGGCCGGGCAAAGATTCAGTCTCAAAGGAAAAGAAAGAAGTTCCATCATTGGATCCACCTGCCCATGATCCTGCTTGAGTAAACATGTCCATATCAGGCCAAACGAGTAAAGCTCCCGAATCGATGATGCTCATCGACCATCCTACAACCGACATTCGCAAAAAGGTGGACTCAGGGACACTCATTGAGAGAAGAGCCATTCCAAGCTCCCATGCTGCAATTGGTAAGGCGAGAATGATACCATATTTCCAAAGTACTCCGAGGAATGAAAACAGCATACCGTACACAAGTGTTGCTAGCAAAGCAGCAATAAGTACACTAAACCAAACCCCAAGGTCTGAAAATCTGAAGAACTGATCGCCAGGGCCGAGTAAACCAGAAATAATCACCATTAACA
>CALBJF010000303.1 GCA_937892665.1 uncultured euryarchaeote
TTCTTCTTGTTGCGGTTCTTTTACTTGGAGTCATATTAGCTCGTTCAAAGAAACGATCAGGAATTTCTTCTCCTGAACAAAAAGTTATGCCCTCGATTACTCAACAACAACCCGCAGTAATGTGTTGGTCATGTCATAATCCAATTACTGGACCAATGCAAGGATGCCCTGGTTGTGGTGCCCGATATCATACAAAGGATACTGAAAATTGTGAGGCCCAAAGTCTCGAAGCCTGTGCAAATTGCGGAGCAAGTGCAGAACAGTTTGTTCTTGCATAATTCGTGAACAGGAAAGGACATCCTTTTGATAGGTCAACGACTCCCCACAGATAGGAGAGGGATTTTCTTGAGCAGTACATCTGGCAGCAAACACTTTGCGATTCTGTTTATTTCGCTCATGGTTTTCTCCATGATGCCTCTATCAGTACCTACTGTTTCTGCTGATGAAGGAAGAGATGCGAACATTCTCCTAACAGTCAATCCATCTGAACAATCTGTCAATCCAGGTGAATCTGGAGAGTACACAGTTCGAGTTTACAATCAAGGATCGACTCCAGTAACAATCCAACTGAGTACAGCGGAAGAAGGAACTCAAGAATGTGGAGCGTATACCTCATCTATTACTCAAATCAGTGGTGCAATTGAATCAGGTTCCTATGAAGAAGCTACCATGACTGTTGCATTAACAGTCAACGCAGAATCATCTTGCGACACGACCGTTACTGCAACTGCAACTGAATCACCAGAGCCTCCAGAAGTACCCGGTCAACCTGCCACTGAAACTTCGACAGTGACGACAACCGCTGGCGACGGATCTGGCAATGCCCTTTTCGGTGTTGATTTGTCAATGGTCGTCTCCAGTAAGACTTGGGGCGGAGAAGAGACCACAGAATGGGTTCTCGTCGTCGAAAATACCGGTCAACAACAAGCAGATGTCAATCTGGTACTCGATGAGATTACAGACGGCGCATGTTCGAACCCAGGTAGTCTTACGCCTTCGTTATCGGAGACCTCGGTCTCACTTGGTGCAAATGAAACGGAAGATGTCATTGTTTCTCTTGACGTAGATAATGAAGAAGAAGCTGATAAGTATTGCTGGGAGATTACTGGAACAGTATCTTCAGACCCGACAGGTAACTCTTCCGATACACAAGAATTTGATATTACAGTACCTGTTTTGAAAGAATGTGATCTAAGTCTCTCGAAAACAACAATGAGCATTGAACCTAATGCCGATGCTACACTAAAAGCCATATTTTCCAACGATGGTAACTCGGATTGGACAATTCGAGCTGCTGCTGCTGGTCCAAAGGCTGGATGGGTTGCATTTGTTGGAGGCACCAGCGGGCTACTACCGTATGACGGAGGGGGCGGAACCAAGGAATTCAACCTCAAAGTCACTCCAGATGATTCCGTTACGGCTGGGGAAGAGCAAACAATAATCATTCAAGGGAAAGATGGTACTGCTGTAAAATGCAGTTCTGAATTAACCATCATTGTTGGTCAATCCTACGGTGCAACAATATCCATGACCACTTCCCAACTTAACAACATAGAACCTGGTACAAGTGCGACAACATCCGTCACAGTCGAAAATACTGGTAACGGTGTTGATAATTTCAGAATTACACCTTCCTCTTTACCAGCGGGATGGAGTGTTGAACTCGATCAAAACGTTATCTCACTCGATTCCAAGCATACGCCTCAGAGAAAAGATACGGTCGATGTCACCGTTTCTCTACCAACTGATGCGTTAGCGACTGAGACGGTGAACATCGTACTTTCTATCTCACCTTCATCAGGCGGTCAAGCCTACGATGAAGTGACCCTTGCAGTCACGGTTGCAGCCGTTCATGAATTTGAGGCTATATCGACAGCAATGACGCAAACTGGGAAACAAAATAACGAGGTCAAATTCCCATTTGAAATCGATAACATAGGGAACGTGGAAGATAGTTTCAGACTAAGCGTCGTCAGTCAAACAGCTTCTCCTGGGTGGTCTTTTTACTTCGAGGATGCTGCGGGAAACAGGTTTACTGAAATCGCTGTTGATGCTCGTACCTCTAAGCAAATTTTCTGTGTTGTTACGGTTACAGATACAGATGAGTATACCACTTTGACGGTCAGAGTTACCAACAAAGATGATTCCAACAGCATTGATGAAGATTCGGATGGCATTCCCGACAATCAACGTGAATTAAAATTCACAGCGTTCCTTACAACCCGAGACTATGCGATGGATATCCGCCTTGAAAATGGTGGCCTCAATGGAAGAACTGGCGAATTAATTCTCGCTCCAGGTGATGATGAAACAATAGGTCTCTGGTTACGGAATATGGGCAATGGGGATGACATTGCAGTGATTGAACTCACAGGTCTTACAGGTATAGCAACACGAACGATATTTTCAAATGGCTTGCCTATCGGAAGCGAATTAGCCATTCCGTTTGGGTACGGTATCTGGGATGAAAACAACAGCCGATTCGTTACCGATGCATCAGGAACACCGTATCTTGAGAATACAGAAAATGCAGCATTGGAGGAGATGCTGTTTACACTGAACCTGAGTCAAGGCCATAATGTCCGCCTATACGAAATGTACCTTGAACTCAAAATAGATGTCAATCAAGCAACTCTTACTGGCGAAGGTGGTAACTTAAACATCGTTGTAACAAGTAAATCAAATGCTGCAAACCGTAGTGGTACAGCAACGATTTCCTTGAGCGTCAAAGAAATATTCAATCTCCAAATCCTCCAACCGAATCAAGAATCGTTCGAAACAACATACCCTGAACCGTTGAAGTTTGATGTTCAGATTCGTAATGATGGAAATGTCAGGACGTTGACTGAAATCTTTTCTTCAGATGATCTTCGTGGGTGGAAGATTACTTTGGAAAATCCTGATGATGACTGTGAAACCATCAAGGTCAATCGTCTTGAATGTTGGATCGACCAAGGCGAAACGAAAAATATCTCAGTTACTGTGAAATCACCTTACAATGCAGAGTTTGAAGATACGTTTGATTTCACCATTTCAGCTCAACCCGAGGAAATAGGGGTCATTGGGCGTACAAACCAACAATTCGATGTGACTGGAGATGTCGAATCATCACTCTTTGGATTCGCAGAGGACACCACTGCCGCCGCAATTGGCGGTGGTTTCGTCTTCCTCATTCTTCTTAGTTTCATTATCAGCCGGCGTAGTTGAACAGCGGATTTTGGCATTCCAGAACCCCCCCAATCAAGCCCTGTTTTACGCGTGGTTGACTGGGAACGCTTATGGAGGGTATTCAAGTCGGATTATCCAGAGAGCGTATGCTTTCTGAGGCGATGTGTAATGGTCGATGCAGGTTCGGTTCCAAGCGCCTATCTTTCAATTGCTTTCCTTACCGTGGTTGGTATCCTCATGCCAATGACGAATTTTATCATGTCATGGGCTCTTCGTCCACGTACCGATCCGTCCCGACCACACATCACAAGGTCCTATCTCCTAGAAGGATATGAGCGAGATCACAGTCTCTATCCCCGTCGACTATCAACATTCGAGTGTGGAAGCGAACCGATCGGCGATGCGATGATTCAGTTTCACTTCCAATATTACTGGTATGCCATTATTTTCCTTGTATTCGATGTAGCATTCATGTTCCTTGTTCTGGGCGGTGTGGTTACTGCTCAAGAAACATCAACGGCAGATGGTGATATTGCAAATGCTGAGGCTGGACTTGCAGTCCTTGGAGCCTTCTTTGCAATCATGTCCCTCGGCGTTTGGTATGTGTTCCGCAAGCGAGGACGAATTTACATCTGAGGTGAGATCATGGCAGAATCTGGAGAAAACTACACGGCATTCAATAGTCGAGCACTCGTTGAAGTGGTCGGTGACGTAACTGATGAAGCCCTCAAGGCTACAAAAATCAAGCAACTTCTTTCGGTTCTTGCAGGCCGGTTTTTCAACTGGGGAGGTCGTAAATCTCTCTTTACTCTCCACTTAGGAATCAAGTGTTGCGCTATTGAAATGGCAGCAGCAGCAACGCCTCGTTTCGACGGAGACCGTTTCGGTGTTCTGTTCCGTTCATCTCCTCGACAATCTGACGTTCTTCTCGTCAATGGACCAATCAGTAAGAAGTTCGCAGACAAAGTTGTTCGTCTATGGGAGCAAATGCCAGAGCCAAAATACTGTATCGCAATGGGCGAATGTGCGATTTCTGGCGGCCCTTACTTCCAATCCTACAACATTCTGGAAGGCGTTGACACGGTCATACCTGTTGACGTCTATGTCCCAGGATGCCCGCCTCGTCCAGAGGCTCTCATTGACGGCTTTGGCCTTCTAAGAGAGAAGATCATTCGAATCGGTGGTGCACCAAGCACAGGCCGAGATGGCGAAAAACCAGTTATCGTAGGAGAGGACTGAAATGGGCATGAGCATCACCTCAGAACAAAATGAAGCAGCAGCTTCATCTTTTCTCGAACAAGCTGAAGAGCGATTTGGAGGCTCTGGCGTAACGGTCTCAATTGAGCATCACAGCAATGCCGTAAAATTCGCATTCGTTCGTATGACTTGCCCACCCCAACACTGGGTTGCATTGGCAAAGTGGATGCGATTCGATGCAGGAATCAACTACTGTTCGATGGTCACGGGGACACATTACCCCGAAGGCGGAGATCGTACATGGAGGTTAGCATACCACTTCATGCGCCAACCAGTTCGCGATGTTGTACCATTTACTTCTGACGTTTTGAAGGCGGAAAGCCTTGAAGGAATGGACATACCTCTCGAAGTTGAAGTCCTTATCGACCTGCCTGACGGCAGAGAACCATCTGTACCGAGCGTCCAATCCGTTTGGATTGGAGCGGACTGGAATGAAAAAGAGACATGGGATCTTGTTGGAATTCAATTCGAAGGTCATGAAAACATGCATCGTGTCCTCAATCCCCACGACAGTCCTGAAGGATTCCATCCTTTGCAAAAGCAACATAAAATTCGATATCATGATTACAATGAAATGTATGATGACGCACAAGGTTTCGTGCGAAAGCCGGCAGATGAGGGCCGGGTAAAGTGAGGTGACATCATGGCACAAATGTGGATTACAATGGGACCTCAACATCCAATGACGCACGGTCTTTGGACACTCCGTGTCAAGGTCGACGGTGAAACAGTCGTCGATACTGAAGCTGAACTTGGCTACATTCATCGCGGTGTAGAAAAGATTGCAGAAGCACGTGATTTCACCCAAGTTACACCTTATTGTGACCGACTCTGCTACGTCAGTGCAATGACATGGGCTAATTCCTACATCTACGCTGCTGAGGACCTTTTAGAAGTCGAAGTCCCAGAACGAGCTGAATACATTCGCCTAATCTCTGCAGAAATTCAGAGGCTTGCTTCTCACCTTATGTGGCTTGGAGCGTTTGGACCAGATATTGGTAACCTTACGCTCATGACATGGTGCATGAGAGACAGAGAAATGTTCCTCGATTTACTGCAAGAACTTGGTGGTTCTCGAATGCATTACAACTACCCTCGAGTTGGCGGCGTCAAGCGAGATTTGCCTGTTGGATTTGCTGATAGAGCACGTGCTAAGGTCAAGTTGTTCGAGCAGAGAATCAAGGAATACGAAATGATGCTTGATCAATCAACCATCTGGCTCGTCCGCCTTCAAGGAGTCGGCTATTGTCGAGCAGAGGATATGGTGAATTCAGGCGTTTCAG
>CALBJF010000304.1 GCA_937892665.1 uncultured euryarchaeote
CTTGGAGACAACAAAGATCCTCTAAGCAGTTTCGAAAGTGCTCAGCAAGAACCAGTTCTTCCAATCTTAGGAATTTTAGGAGTAATCGCCGTCATCGCCATGTTGTATCGTGCTCTGTCTCCTTTGAAGCAAGAAGAAAAAACTCTCGTTGATATTTCTCAAGAAGAGTGATTCTTAGGTAGAGATACGTTTCTACTTGTTGTTAACGAGGGTAATTCCATAATACCCTTGTAAACAGATTTAGGATATGGATGGGTTCTCTAAGGGCCATATTGATCCGTACTCCCTCCTGATTTTTCCACGCTCAGGTATCTATATGGCAACTTCCATGAATAAAGAAATGGAATAGAAACAGTAAGAAACTGAGAGCAGCAGTTTAAGCGATTCCTCAAGTACTTGGAATATTGGGATTCTAACATGGTCAGAGGTAATACTCTCTCCGAATCGCCGAAAACAAAGGTGACGTTTACCATTGTTACTGCTGTTTTTATCCTGCTGTTGTGGATTGGATTTGCAACGGATTTGTTTTTGCATAAAGCGAGTACAGACTCGATTGTAAACTCAGATCAAATTCCCGATCTACTTCTTGGGTTATTTCGAATAGGTGCAGCATATCTTGCGTTTCATGCCATCGTATTTTGGATGGTAATAAGCCCGCGTCCTGGAATCATGTACAGTATTAATTATCATACTGGAAATGTGGTTCAGCATGAAGTCAAAGGCCTTGAGCGCCTTGTAACCTTCAGTAGTTGGCAACTCATTCTCTGTGGAATATTTTTCTTCTTGGCAGGTCTTGTAAGTTGGCTAACTATTTTTGAAGTGGATATCCCTTCATTCCTTAATCGAATAATTCCATTATTGTACTTCATGGCGTTGAGCGCATCGAGCCTGACGGCAATCGTCGTTCGATACGTCATCATTCCTGCAGATTTTAGGAGCAATAATCCACTCGGGCACCTCTTTTTGAAACATGAACAAGTGATGCATAACTGGACGATCATATTGCTTTCAGTTGAACTTGTTCTCGGTTCGATTGAAGTGCTTCCAGAGGGTGTAATTCTTGGAGGGTTCCTCGGTGGAATATACTTCTACTTCGCGTTTGTATGGGCACGCTTCTTTGGTCAATACTTCGTGTATGATTTCATAGATCCAAGGCCAAAGAGCGCACCATACGCCATTGTGGGGCTTGTTCTGGCCTTTGGGGTCTTCTTCATGACAATGTATGCACTGTATCTTGTTCTTGAATGGAATCCGTGGGTTGGAATTCCCTTGGTTGCGCTCTTCGTACAGCGTTCAGTTCTGTTCAATCCGCCTACGAAGTGATCACTTCGGGCTGGTCATATCTTCCGGGCGAACCCACTGATCGAATTGTTCGTTCGTAAGAAGGCCAAGTTCGAGAGCACTTTCTCGTAATGTGATTCCCTTCTCATGGGCATTCTTAGCAATCTTTGCAGACTTATCGTAACCGATATGGTTGTTCAGAGCAGTTACCAACATCAATGAACTGTCTAGGTGTTTCTGAATCATGTCTTCATTGGCTTCTAGCCCTTCAATGCAACGTTCTCCAAACGAGACACATGCGTCACTAAGCAAGCGAATACTGTGCAAAAGGTTGTGAATCATCATCGGCTTGAAAACATTGAGCTCAAAGTTTCCTTGACTTCCGCCAATGGTAATCGCAGTGTGATTGCCCATAACTTGACAACAGACCATCGTTATCGCTTCTGATTGTGTTGGATTGACCTTCCCCGGCATGATACTACTTCCGGGTTCGTTTGCTGGTAGAGACAGTTCCCCAAAACCACATCGTGGACCTGATCCAAGCCAACGCACATCATTTGCGATCTTCATCAAACTCACAGCAAGCGTATTCATTGCTCCACTGGCTGCAACAATTGCATCGTGTGCAGACAATTGTGCAAATTTATTTTCTGCACTTACAAACGGTAACTCTGTTCGTTCTGCAATGCGCTGAGCAACCTGTTCAGCAAATTTAGGATGTGAATTGAGTCCGGTTCCAACAGCAGTTCCGCCGAGTGCAAGTTCAAACAAATCCTTCTGAGCGAATTCAATTCTTCGTAAATCAGCCTCAAGCATGTGAACATAGCCGCTGAATTCCTGCCCGAGTGTCAATGGAGTTGCATCCATAAGGTGGGTACGTCCAATTTTCACGATATCTTTGAATTCCTTCTGCTTCATTCTTAATTTTCTTGTTAAGCCTCGAACTGCTTTGAAGAGACGATGCTCAATTTCTTCTGCTGCAGCAATATGCATGGCTGTAGGAAACGTATCGTTGGAGGATTGTCCTTTGTTGACATGATCGTTTGGATGAACTGGAGATTTACTCCCAAGAACACCACCCGCCATTTCGATGGCTCTGTTTGCAATGACTTCATTTGAGTTCATGTTGGTTTGAGTTCCGGAACCAGTTTGCCAAATTCGTAGAGGAAAGTGAGCATCATGATCACCATTCATGACTTCTTCAGCAGTATCAATAACCAGTCCAGCGATTTCTCCATCGAGGACACCAAGGTCTCGATTCGTTCTTGCAGCCGCAGCCTTTAGAATTCCAAATGCACGAATAAGGGGCTTGGGCATGACGTCTTCGCCAATATCAAAATTAACCAAAGAACGTGCAGTCTGACAACCGTAATATGTGTCCCCAGGGACTTTCATCTCCCCCATTGTGTCAGTTTCAATACGGAATTCAATGTTTGATTTAGGGGCTTTCGGACTCGGTGGAGTGTAGGTTTGAGAGTACGTCCCCTTCACATCGAGTCGACTTCGAATCGCTTGGACAATCCACGCGCTGCGCCCCATATTCTTCCCACCGCCAGTCCAGCGATCAAGTTCTTGAGCGACGTCTTCAGGTATGCTGACGGATACGATTCGGCTTCCGCCGATATTGTGTTTTCCCATAGAGTTTAACAATTGAATGATGTTATTAAACCAATGCTAAGGGCATAGTAAGTCAATAACTGAACTCATAAACCTCCAATCAGTAGGCAATATATGGAAGAACAGAACAATGCCATGCCAAATCTAACAACAAATTACGGGCTTTTCCTCCTCTCTTGGGGATTAATTGCGACCTATCTCTCTGATGCTCAATCCTTCACTTCATTTCTACCTTCTTTGCTTGGGCTTGCCCTCCTTGTTTCAGGAGAAATGGCTAAAATGCCTGGGAAAAAGAAACTCTGGATGCACGTTGCAGTCACTTTTGGTTTGATTGGGGCTCTTGGCGGAACCCGCTTCTTCATGGTCATGGCCGATGGACTCAACTATGCAAATTCGTCAATGTTGATGCTTCTCCTAACAGGAACCGCCTACACAGTTCTATGTGTTCGCTCATTTATTGCTGCTCGCAAAGCGCGTGAAGCGGCAGAAACTGAAGCCTAATCAGAACTTACGTCGAACCTTTGCACTCGGTGCAGAAGTATTGGTGACATCAAAGTCGTCGTCTTCAACATCAAAGTCGTCGTCTTGAACATCAAAGCCGCCATCGTCTTGAACATCGATGGAGACATCGATTTGAACATCTGATGCAACCGCCTTGGTGCTTGCCTGCTTGGCTTCGAGTTTGTCGATGGTCTTGACCAACATGGAGAATTCCAATTCAAGATCCTCGAGTGAATCGCTTAGTGCCTCGATTTTGTCTGCCAATCGCTTCGCAAGTTTGCGAGCTTTTGCCAATACACGTTCGGTTCCCATAGCCGTACGGTCGCGTCAATGAATTATGAATGCATCGAATTGTAGAAAGCAAAAGTTTCATTCAAAAGATCATTCAACAACGGTGCATCGAACGATTTGTTGAGGGACCTTAGGACGGTCTCCAGGCAACTTTGTACATCCTTCGATGCCCTTGACGATATCCATTCCTTCGACAACTCGTCCAAAGACTGCGTGATTGCCATTGAGCCAAGGTGTGGCAACAGTTGTCAGGAAGAATTGGGATCCACCAGTGTTCTTCCCAGCGTTTGCCATTGATAGAATTCCTGGCTTGTCGTGCTTTAATGCCAGAGCAGATGCTTCGCATGGAATCTTCCATCCCGGTCCACCAGTACCTGCGCCTCGAGCCATTGGGTCCTTTGAATTTGGACATCCGCCTTGAATCATAAAGTCTTCAATGACTCGATGAAAGTGAAGTCCATCGTAGAATCCTTGGTTTACGAGTTTGACGAAATTTGCTACTGTATCGGGAGCACTTTCGTGAAAGAGTTCAATCATGATGTTTCCTGCTGAGGTTTCCATTTGCACTTGCATGTTTCAACCACAGGTCGATACTTCAAGAGCATTTGGTTTGTTTTTCAAGAAACAACGACTGCCTCAGAGTAAACTCTGAAGCCGAAGTTCACTCCATCAGATGGCAAGATGCTGCATGTTACTTCATCTTCTGCTGCCAAAGAAAGTTCAGCAGAATTGGTCGCAGAGAACACGCCATTAACGTACCATCGAGTTTCCGAGACGTCAACGTCACCTTGGGGATCGAGATAATCATAGGTACAAGAGAGCAAATCTGCTGTTGTTGGCGTACTCGGGGTGATGGTCACATTGGCAACAACTGGCATATCAGTAAGATTTGACCAGAGAACGATTGGCGTGAGTAAAAACGCAGCTAAAGCACTTTGACCATTCGGAGCAAGGGCGCTCATGGTATCATTTCCTCCACCAAATCCAACGGTGGCACCATTCCATATTCCGAGATGCTCTTGCGTAAACACATCACCATCGCTTGGATTTCCATAGACACTCATGTTCGATCCAAGGCTTGCCCCAAGAATTGCCATTGTACCAATTCCATCTTCTGTCCATACGAAACCAGTAGGGGCGATTTCAACAAAACCGTTCATGCCGATGAAAGCAAGCATTGCGCTGGCACCACCAGGAAGAAGATGTTCAAACGTATCATTCCCTCCACCGAAACTTACTGTCGCTGCATTCCAAATGGCAAGGTGCCCTCCAGTGAATACATCTCCGGGGATAGGATCGCCATAGACACTCATGTTTGAACCGAGATTCGCTCCAAGAATCGTCATGGTTTCGATACCTGTTGCAGTCCAGATGTATCCGGTTGGTTTTGGCCCGATGATGCCTCCAGTTCCAATGTAGGCAGCCATGGCAGTATCGCCTCCAGGCAGGAGTGATTCAAAGGAATCATTTCCTCCGCCGAAATCAGTTGTTGCAGAGTTCCATATTGCGAGATGAGTTGCATTAAATTCATCGCCAGCAGCAGGGTCGTAATACACACTCATGTTGGCATTCATAGTAGACACAAGATATGTCATTGTTCCAATACCGCCTTCAGTCCACACATATCCACTATGATTCCCATCATCTGCAACAGTAAGTCCACTAAGTAAATCATCCAGCCACTGTTGATATTCGAGTTCAGACCAATTTGGATCAATCCCTTGTTTCTCAGCACATTCTATGTTATCGGGGTGATAAGGGTCATGATCGGTGGAATTTCTTGAACCATACTTGAAATTGACCATAATACAATCGTGATACTCTCTTGAAGTTCCATCGAACGTTGAGTCAGGTTCTGCATACTGTAGATTCCATGAGACCATACCCCCATAGACAGAGATGAGAATCATAGCAACAAAACATGCTGGAATGAGCCACTTTGCATGCTCTCCTCCCAAAACAAACGACATCGATGGGAGTTCATCGACAACAATTGTCTTCGATTTTGATTTGTTTCGCTTTCGTCGAGTGACTGTTCTGCGCGCACCCTTGTTTTCATCTTCGATCGATTGTTCACTCCCATCTTCAATTTCCACTGAATCTGGTGCTTCAATGTTAGTCTCCTCTTCAGTTTCTGGAACGGTTGCATCTTCTTTAGACATTGTTAAACCTCCTGTTTCCATCAAAGATAAGAGCCATAATTAGTGCGACTATGGCGAGGGGCAAGATTAGTTCAGCGTGTGATTCTGGATTCAAAAGCCCAATTGTTGCTTGAAGGATAAATGCCCCTCCAACAATGAAATTCACAGTCCAAAAGAGAAGTTTATCATTTCCAGGATATTTCCAAGAAACGTTGATTGTTTCAGCATCAGGCTCAAGCGCATCAATCAGCTTCTTCTCCCAACCAGTCGTTAGGGCCAAACCACAGATGACGGCGAATATGATATCATTATTGAACCAGCCAATAATTTGGAGAAGTTCTTGCAAAATTTCTGTGAATACAGCAGCGATTGCAACCAGTAGGGCAAGGCTGAGAAGACGGAAGAGTTTCTTTTCAGCATCGGTTTGAATACGAATAAGGCCGAATTTGACTGCGTGCATTAATGCAACACAAGGATAAATGAGATTATCTGTAAATCCTGAAGTCAATCCATAAATTACGACAGAGAGGGATTCCATATCTTCGGTGATAATAGTTTCATTTAATACGCCACTGTTATCGTACCATGTATACGAACCTGCACTCTCGGGAGCCCCAGTCATTGTGTTAAATGCAGCGAGTTCAGTTTCGAGTGTAATGAATCGAACGAGGATCATCACCCACATGAGGATGAAGTAGATTGCAAAAATACCTGGGACGCCAAAGCGACGTTTCGCCCTGATTGTAAGAAGAAGGTGGTACAATGAAGCAAGACCCAATGAAATCATCATGAATGAGAAAATCCCCATAATAATAGCGGTGATGATGTGAGTCGCTAGTAATCCATCATACCCATGTTCAACAACTGACCAATTCATGAAGAATGAAAACCACCATGTGTGGGCGCTGCCATTGAAAAATCCGGGGACAAGGAACACCATGAAATCACTCAAAATTACGACTGCACCTAACGCGAAGAAACCACTTCTGCGAAGTGCAATATGTCGCTTTTCCTTTGATTTGGGATCCGGTAAGAACAAAAAGAGACGGATACCCATCGTTATACAAATCATTGAACATGACATGACAAAGAGAATCGAGTAATTTGAATTAAACCCATTTTCCAAAGCTCTTTGGTCCGCAATTCTGCTAAATAATGCAACTCCTGCAAATGCAACAACCATCCACGTACGTCTTAGGAACGGTATCGGAATAAGCAACATCAGGAGTGTTCCGATGATGATGAAATTAAACCAAGAAGCAACATCTTCAGTCTTCATTACATCGGCATTTGTACCAGAATACCTTAGCCAATCGAAGGATTCATTGAAACTCATCTCGATGTGGACGAGATAAATCAGAAGCCAAACAACAAGCCAAGCCCCAATTCTTCGATCCCAAGGCACCCTTTCCTCTGCAATTTCGGATTTGAATTCATGTTGCTCTGTTGGCTCTTCTTTGTCAGATTTAAAGACTGAAGTTACCTTTGAAACGAGTGAAAAAAATCCGTTAATCATCCTGTTTCTTTGGTTTATTGTTGGTACCAAAAACAAGAGCACGAATCCTAAAACCATGATGTTGAGAATGAGTCCAATTTCATCCAAATACTCGATGCCAGTATCTGCCACAATGTTACTTTCCCAACAGAGTATAAATTAGATTCGCCGTACATTGGTAAAAAAGGAGGATTTTTTTATTTCATTTTTGAAACCACATATTCATGAATGAAATACCTTTAGAATGGTTATGGGCGAAATATTTGATATCGAATTTGAAAC
>CALBJF010000305.1 GCA_937892665.1 uncultured euryarchaeote
CTCAAGGGTCAAGTTGCCCTTCACAACTCTGTCCAAATTCCTCGGAATTCTTTCCATTTGGACACAGAGTATTTTTCCAAACCGTATCGTCGATATTGGTCGAAGTGAAATTCGCTCCAGTGAAATCACTGTTCACGAATGTTGCCCCTGTGAAGTTAAGGTTTGAGAAATCATAGTTCGATCCTAGGTTGAAATTCGAGATGGAGGCACCAGGGCCCATGAGGGTTGTATACGAGCCTGTATGACCGCTATTATCACCTACAAACTGCCCCTGAGTATAAGTTTCAAAGGAATGATTGTATCCAGCATCATAGCATATCCAATCAGTAACTATTGTCAATGGACAGTCAAACAGAATGAACCCCCGGAAGTTGTCAAGATTTGCACCGGTGAATGTTGTATTGTGGATGAGAACGCCAGCAAAACCAGCATTTTCCAGATTTGAATTTGAGAAATCTGCTCCGGTTAGATCAGAGAATGTAATACTAACACTCGTGAGATTTAATCCAGAAAGATTCGCATTTACTAAATCTGCGTACAGTAATTCTGCGCTTGGACCGATGAGGTTCTGATTAATGCAGTTCCATTCGTCAGGCATGGTCAGCGGGCAAGCGGCAACGTCCACACCTCTTATCCCTTTGAGTGTCGCACCTTCCATGATTGAGTTCGAAAGATTGGCTCCATTAAAGTAGGAGTTTGTTAAATTAGCAGTTCCGAAATCAATGCCCGATAGGTCTGTAGATGTAAAATCTGACCAAGGGCCGAACATGGTTTTCCCAGCGCACGTCCATTCTGTGGGTAAGTTTGAAGGACATACCTCCAAGTTGTCAAACTTGGAATATAACAGTGTTACAGAAGATAAATCCACTTCTGCCAGATTACTTCCTGTCGCAAAGACCCGTTGTATATTCGCATTCTCAAATGTTGTGGATTCTAAGTTTGTTTCGAGTAACAAAACACTAGCAAGCAAGGTATGGCTGAAGTCCGCCCCTTCAAGATTGGCGTTGTTGAAAACGGTGGTCATGAAAGACGAATTGCTGAAATCCGTGTTTGTGAAGGTGGAGTTTGAGAAATCCACCCATCTGAAGTCAATCCTTGAGAAATCAGCATTCGAGAAATCGCAATTTGAGAAATCATAAAATAAACCACCACCACTATCTAAAATCCTTACCTTATCGCCTTCAGTTGTACGTGCCAATAAATCGCAGCGTTCAGGTGGAGCTGGGATTAGCGTAATCTCCTCGTAGAGAGTACCGTGTGTAGCAGATACAATCATCACATCAATGGCCGGCTTACCTCCAGATATAGTTTCAAAATTTGAGATGGTAGTTATGTCTCCGCAGCCCGATGTAATCGATCCAAAGACAGTATGTACGCCATCTAACCAAGTAGGAGTGCTATCCTCTGGAATGATAAAAAATTGAGAGCCTCCCGTATTTGGAGCACTCGTTTTTGCCATCGAAATAGTGCATGGCAAATGGTTGAGTCCATTTTCTGCTTCATCCGGAACCGTCCACTGAGAAGGGTCGCAGGAAGATTCTTCTGCGGATTGCCCGTTACAGTAACCGTAGAAAATTGAAGCTTGACCACCTGTTCCATCTCCATTTGTGTAATCTCCACCTTGAATCATAAAGTCGTCAATGATACGGTGGAATATAGTGCCATCATAATTTCCTGCCTCCACGTGTGCTACAAAGTTCTCCGCATGCATGGGGGCGGCAGAGTGATTCAATTGAATCGTAAATTCATACACAACCCCGTCATGACTAACTTTCATGACAACATCACTGTATTGGTGAGAAATTGGGATTGAATCGTTATTTTCATCTTCGTCAGACGTGCCCCCCATGCAACCTGCAAGGGAAACTGTTGTCATTAATAGCGCCAAAAAGAAGGCAAGCGTTTTATTCATGGATGACCTATTACATTCAGGTAAATGAATACAACGGTGTCCTCTTCCTCATTGACGAGGTCCTGATTCCAGACTATACTGGCATTCCAATGAATGGCTCATCAATATCCAGCTGAAGGATGTATAATCCAGTGGAGATACAAGAAGCATAGATGATTCCTTCATGAAACTCTACAGCCCAAAGGAATGGAACCCATCCAAAGTCGTAATATTCGCTATCCAATGGTTCGCCATCTAGATCGCCAGAAGGCAAAAAGTATCCAACCGTTGCTTCAAAATGAATGTCCACTCTATCTGTGGCTTCAGGAGCGATTAGAGTTTCAACGTCTACAACCCAAAGTCCTGCGTGATAATGAGAAATGTACAGTCGACCATCCCAACTGCCACCATTTGATTGATCAGTCTCTTCGGTGGTTTCAAAGTAAGCGCTGTCCAAGTTGTGAGGGCTAAACAATAACCACTCATCCGCATTGGGGGCAAGTTCACAACTCGCTCCGAAACAATGGTCTTCTGCATATGGAATTTCCCAATCTCTAGCCATTGTAATTTCAAACTTGAAGTTCCCATTTTCTATAGAATAGTTGGTTGTGTCTAGGAAGTAGACGATGCCAGTTCCTTCAAACAGGTCTAGGCATTCGACAGCTGCCGTAACGTAATGTCGCGGTTCGTCCCCTAGGCCAAGATGAGATACATCCAGCATAGTAGGGAATGGTTCTGCATAGTGAATGTACGAAGCTCTCCCACCGTTTTCATTCCCAGTAGTTCCACTATCTGGTTGACCATCCCCATCTAAGTCCAGGAAGTCCATCCAAGCCCCAACTTCAGGCGCTCGCCAACGGCACATCACTGGATTACCTTGACCTGCTTTACAGATTGTAGCCATCACCGTATACGCCTCAGGTGAATTCGTTGGGTGTGGTACGTCGCTCACATCACCTATTCTCAAGCCAGCTTCCCAATAGGAGCCGTAAACGAATGTCCTACCGTAACGAGGATCGTTTTGATCTTCTCCAGGCCAGGTTTGTACAGTCATGTCGTGGATGTATATCCATCCTCCACGAGTGGTCTCCCATGCAACTTCATATTCACCGACTTTGATTATTGTGTGACCTTGTCCCGAAGCAGGAATTCCTTGTAGAGTACGGGATGCGCTACCTTGGAGGTTAAGATGAGCAATGGTTACTCCGCCACAGGCTTCTCCAATTGCGGAATTGCATTGCTCATAATCTGGGTTTGCTACGAATATGTACCACTCATTATCAATCATGTGAGGATAGAGGTTATGTGGTCCACTTGGGTGATCCGCATCATACCATGAATCGACATATACTGGATTCGTTTTGTCTGTTACATCGATCAACGTAACAGATACTTGAATCGGGTCAGACCATTCCCCTACACTAGGGTCTGCATATCCGGAATCGATTAACTGGTTCTGTAAAATAACATACTCATTGCCATTATATTCCAAGTACTTTACATCAAGAACTTGGGTGTTAGGATCATTGTAAACCCCCATAACCTGAGGATCTGAAGAATTTGTTACGTCTACAATATGCATATCATTCCAACCGGCTTGATAACTGTAGACTCGTCCGTCTGGAGATCGAGCAACAGAAATCTCTGCATTACCCGGAGAAGTCAGGGAGTTAAAGGCCAACTGCTCGATGTTATCTGTACCTGCTACGTGCTGGCTTGCATTCATGTGATCATGCTCTTCGCCTTGGAAAAGAGGATCTCCGGCCTGAAAGTAAAGTTCCGGCTCTGTTGATTTAGAAGATGCTTCATCTTCACCAATAATTACGACAATTAGAGATGATGTAAACAAAATGGCGAAGATACCTATCGCAACCAACTTTGGGTCCATGGTTCGGGGAAAACCCCTTCCATATTGTATTTATTCTATGGTCGTTTAGCGAAATCGTGCGCACCCTATTTGCTGCTATTGCAATCATTTTGCTTGCTTCACCAGTACTTGGACATGATTTGTCTGTTTACACGGTTGTAGTAAATTCAGAGGGCGCTCAACCTACAGATATTCCAAACGGATCCCTCAAAGAAGGAGATACTGCTTGGTTTTGGATGAAGGATTCAACTGAAAATACAACTCTGATAATTGAATTGGAAAAAGGTGGAGCTACTATGAGATCACCAGTTTTACAGTATGAATGCGAATTGCATGAGAATGGCACGCAGGTTAATGAAGATTGCAAAAACAGGTTTGATCACACATTCAATCAGTATAATTCCGCAGGTATTTGGAATATTACTTTCTTGAAATTCGTTAATGACACATTAACTGAAACTACCAATGGCTCAGTTTACATCGAAGAAGATATTCACGATAAACAACCCGTTGAACAACAAGATGACAATGAAACTGAGAGTAAATCATCATCCAAACTTGTCATTGCAGGTAGCGTTGCTGGAATTTCTTTGATCGCAATTGCAATACTGGGTATCAAAATAAAAAATGAAAACTCCCAAAAAGAAAAAGAAGAGAAAGTGGACACAGTTATTCCCAATCCTTGAGGCAGCCGTGCGCGAGATGTCTGTTGAAAGAATGGCCATTGTAATGGCCGAATGAACACCCATTGTACAATCCTAATGCCATGAGGAATTTGAGAGCCATCGCGCCTTCAATGTCGCTGTTTAGAGCGTTTCAAGAGCGCTCACAAGATCCTGCCATAGGTCTTCCATATCTTCGATACCAACCGACAAACGAATCAAGCCCGGCGTCATTCCTGCATCATAGCGTTGCTTTTCTGGAATTGCTGCATGCGTCATTGTCCATGGATGGTTGATGAGCGATTCGATTCCACCCAAACTTTCTGCGGTTGCAAACAATTTCAACTGTGCAGCAAACTTTCGCGCACCCGCTTCTCCTCCTTTGACCTCTAACGAAATAATACCACCAAAGGCGGTCATTTGCCGCTGTGCGATTTCATGGGTTGGGTGGCTTTTCAGCCCAGGGTAAAAGAGGCGAGTGACCTTTTCATTGCCCTGCAATCGCTCTGCCAATGTCTGTGCACTTTCACAATGACGGTTCATTCGTAAAGCAAGGGTTCGCAGTCCTCGTAGGATGAGGAAACAATCCATCGGTGCTGGGACTGCACCAACGGCATTTTGCAAGAATGAAATTCTTTCAGCGAGTTCCTTGCTTTGGGTGATTAAACAACCACCGATGACATCACTGTGGCCACCGATGTACTTGGTCGTTGAATGAACGATGATATCCGCTCCCAATTCGAACGGGCGCTGCAGAATTGGTGTTGCAAAGGTTGAATCAACAACGACGATGAGACCGTGTTCTTTTGCTTCAGCCGCTAGTGATTTGATATCATGAACGGTGAGAAGAGGATTTGTCGGACTTTCAAGCCAGAGGATTTTAGAGTTCTCACGAACAAGTTTCCCAAGGTCTCCGCTTTTCAGAGGAGAATAGCTTGTTTCGACGCCGAAACGTGAAGCGATTTGGTCGAATAAACGAACTGTACCACCATAAAGATCGTCGCATGCAATGACATGGTCGCCTTGTTTGAGCATTTGACTGATAGTTGTAATCGCTGCCATTCCGCTTCCAAAGCAAAACCCAAAAGCTTCTTGATGAGGTGATTCCATTTCAGCGAGTGCTCGTTGAAGGGCATTTCGAGTGGGGTTGTCTCCACGTGCGTATTCATACCCAAGATGGTCGGAAAAATCCTTCTGAACATAGGTTGACGTTTGAAAAATCGGGGTGTGGACAGAGCCCGTCGTCACCTCAGGATCTAATGATGAATGCACACAGCGGGTTGAGTCTCCAGTCATTTCACCACTCCCATCCATTGACGTCGAATCCGTTATCCCTTAACCACTCATCGTTGTAGACTTTTCCAAGGTATGGATTTCCTGCGTCAGGGAGAATGACAACGATCTTCGCCTTTTGCCCTGCTTGGTCGTATTCAGCTGCAATATCCAAAGCAATCTGTAACGCACCACCGCATGATCCACCACAGAACAATCCCTCTTGCTTGGCTAGACGTCGAGCCATTCGGAAACAAATTTCGTCATCAACCATTCGAATTTCATCAATCACTGAAAAGTCAGTCGCTGGTGGAATAAAGTCTTCACCAAATCCCTCAACTTTGTATCCATGAGGGACACCCATGGTTCCATCTTCGAACCATTGTTTGAGAATTGAACCTTCAGCATCGACACCAACTATTCTTGGAGCGTCTTTCCCGTTTTCTTGTGCCTGCGATTTCAGATATTTTCCGCATCCAGTAATGGTGCCGCCAGTCCCCATGGTTGCAACAAAGTGGGTAATCTCACCCTGAGTTTGTTGCCAAAGTTCCGGTCCGGTTGAATGAATATGGGCTTTTGGATTTGATTGATTGGAGTATTGATCTGGATACCATGCTCCTTCAATCTCCTTGCTCAGTCGCTCAGCAACCATGTAATATGAACGGGGGTCTTCTTTCTCAACAGCGGTTGGACAAACCTCCACTCGTGCACCCATAGCCCGCAGCAAGTCGATTTTCTCCTTCGCCATCTTATCTGGCATGGTGAATACACACTTGTATCCCCGTTGTGCTGCAACCATCGCCAGTCCAATACCTGTATTGCCACTGGTACCTTCAACAATGGTTCCACCAGGTTTCAGCCAGCCTTTTTCTTCAGCTTCTAAGATCATAGCAAGGCCGATTCGATCTTTGATCGAGCCACCTGGACTGCAACGTTCGAGTTTGGCCCACACTTCAGAGCCTGACAGGTCAGCAGTCACCTTGTTCAAACGAATAAGAGGGGTGTGGCCAATCGCCGAAACTACATCTTCGTAAACGCCATGAGGAAGGGCCATATTGAATGCCAATGAATTCTGGTTCATCAGACTTTTCTAAATCCATTTGAACACTCATTATGATTCGATAGGCTCACTCTTGCCCTATGCATCTGTACGCCTCAATATGGCTCTTAGAGAACCCACCTATCCACTAGATCTGTTCACAAGGGGGTTTTGAATGAACCCTTTAACCTCCCTTTAACATACCCAAATTGAGGTTACTGTCGGTGAAAACTTGATATCAACGGGAATCTAAATTGTCTCATGGGTGATAAAGAAGGCGAAATTGCAATCCCATCGGAATGGGCGCCATATAGTCCTCCAAAATTACTGTATATTCTTTTACTTGTAGCATTCATCGGGTTTCTCTGGAGTTCAAGTATTCAAGGGGGTATGTCGGAAGATTGTGAGGAAATCAGTAATCGAGATCCAGAGGATTTAGAACCTTACGAGGGGTATGGATGCGGCTATGTAGAACTGATTGACCTATGCTGCGTAATAATTCCACTTCTTTTCTCCTTTATTCTTTTGTTAATGGGGTTCAAAGGAAAGGCCAAGGAGGAATAAGAATAATTTCTGTATACACAACGGGCCCCCTCGCATTCGTATAGGAACACAACGGTACCCTTGTGGTCACCCGCATGTGCAAGGGCCCCCCTTGTGTTCAAACTGAACTACGAATGAACTATATCGATAAGACGCGGTCTTAATATAGCCTGAGAAGTATATCCTTACTATGGCTGGAGATTACAGTGTGGATGATGATATTTGGGAGAAAATAAGAAACAAAATCCTAGATTACCTTGCATCAAGTGATATCGGGGATTGGGGACTAGTTCTTCAATGGAATATAGACACAGGTAATAAGGATCCTGA
>CALBJF010000306.1 GCA_937892665.1 uncultured euryarchaeote
TGAAAGTCAATACCTCGAAATCCTCTCAGCCCTATTCGAGTTTATTGCTTGCAACTGAAGGCCTCCAGCAGCCTTGTATTATCGAGAGAAGTTCCAAATCAGTCAGCAAGAGGCATGCTCAACTAACGATGGATTTGATGATGGAATGCGGTGCCGAGATTGAGAAGAATGATGAAGAAGTCCTGATACGGCCATGGAAATCAACACCTCCAAAGCATTGGGAGGTTCCACCTGACGCATCGATGATGGCCTTTGCAGCTCTTTCTTGTGTTGTTAGAAATAGAGAAATTACTCTAGGAAACCCACCAGATAGAAACGATTCAATCGGACACGAAGTGTTACTCGAAAAGTTACCTGCAATTGGTCTTACACTTAATGAAAACATTCTCACTCCTTCTGAAACCTATTCTTCAGTTGATATTGATTTAGTAGACGCAAACGACTTGCTGCCTCCACTCTCTGCAATTCTTGCCTTGACAGGAGGAGGTACAATTTCAGGTGCCACCCATGCAATGTACAAAGAAAGCAATCGCATTACTAAAACTGCAGAAATGCTTCAACAATTTGGAATTGATTGCGATATAGAAGACGATGGGATTACAATCCAAGGAAATCAATCGATTCAGAAACCAACCTCAATGGTTGAAACATTCGGAGACCACCGTCTTCAGATGACAGCGGTTCTTTTAGCAACAAAAGTTGGAGCAATCGTAGAGGGATCTCGCCTACACCGTATCGCTGACCCATCTTTCCTCGACAGATTCTCAACCATGCCGACCGAAGTGCTTGTCAAGAGAGTCTAGGGATAAACGAAGTGCTGTTGGGCGACCGTGAACACAAGCCCATGGATTTGGGACATGACGCATATCGTCGAGTAGGCGACGCATCTCAGCAATACTCAATTCGTCATTTGCTTTCACAGCACCCCTGCAGGCATTGAGGAATGCCAGATGGTCTTTTCTTCGTTCAATCGTTTCCAAGGGAGCTCCATCCTCGCTTACATCTTGTAAGAGATCGAATAAAAACGGCTGAATTTCACCACCATCGAGAAGGCGAGGTGCTTGAAGGACATGCCATTCCTCATCAGATTGATGTTCAAGTAAAAATCCAAGATCATTCAATTTATCCATGGAAGCTTCCAATCGTGCTTGTTGAGTCAAATTGAATTGGATAGTTGTAGGAACTAGACGAGGTTGTGGCTCCCAAATCGTCGGATCATGTCGAAGCCGTTCGTATCGAATACGCTCGTGTAGAGCGTGCTGGTCAATCAAAAGAAGTTCCTCTCCCGCTTGGGCAAGAATATATGAATCAGCAAATTGCGACAATGGTTCCATCTTTGGCAAATCGTTCCCCGTAAATTTCAATGGCGATTCCTGGCTTGGAAGAATACTTCCTCCAAGACCTGCGTGCCGGTGTAATGCTCGTTCTTCTTTGGAAAGGGCTGGAGCCATTGGAGATGAATCCATTCCCGGTAATAATTTTTGAGCAGATGCTGCTGTTGATTGTGGCCGTAACTTCTCATCATTGTCAATTGATTCTTCTGCAACCTTCCCAACAAGATTGAGTTGAGTTCCCGCAGCGAGCGCCCATGCTGGTGGAGCTGGTGTATGCTGAAGGTTTTCCTCTTCGACTTTGGGGACGAGAAGTTCTTGTATTGGCTTTTCTATAGACTGTTGGGAAAGACCTTCAAGACCTTGAAGTTCACCACTGGGATCTGGTTGTGTCGGGGAGGAAGCAAGCGTATGGGCGATGGCTCGTTCAAGACGCTCTAGGACACGCCATGAATGGCGCAACCGCACTTCTCGTTTCGTAGGGTGGACGTTTACATCCACCTCATTAGCAGGTACTTCAAGGTGAAGAACCGTTACAGGATGCCTTCCCTGCATTAAGCGAGTACGATAGCCTCTTCTTATTGCTTGGTGGAACGGTGTTGAGGCAACCGGCCTACCGTTTACGAGAATGTGGATCTCATCCCCCTTACCCCTCGAAATATCTGGAGTACTGATGTAACCTGACCATGTTTCATCGCCAGGTACGCTCGCATCATCATCAGGCTGTTGAAGAGGAAGTAGAGAGGAAGACTGGCCTCCTAAAACATCATACAATCGATCTTCAATTGTCTCGACTTTTGGTAAATGAAGAGTAGAACGACCATCGATAGTACATCGGAAGCCAACATTTGGATGGGCAATTGCATGAGCGACGACAACCTCGACTATTCTCGCATGTTCCGTTGCAGGTCGTCGTTGAAAACCTAATCTGACGGGGGTATTTTCGAAGAGATGTTCGACTGTAACTACGGTACCTTTTGCCATTCCAGATGGTTCAATCTCTCCTTTATTGCCATCCTCCATGTGGATACTGCGTCCCTCTTGGCCATCTGGCCGAGAGGCGACAGTGAGTTTTGATACCATTCCGATACTTGCAAGAGCCTCTCCTCGAAAGCCAAGCGTGTAAATCTCATTGAGGTCTTCGGGAGATTTCATCTTCGAGGTTGCATGTCGATCGAGAGAAAGGACAAGATCTTCTTGATGAATACCGCTCCCGTTGTCTTCGATTTGTATCTTGTCAAAACCGCCTCTTTCAATAACGACATGAATCGAAGTGGAGCCTGCATCAAGTGAATTCTCAAGAAGTTCTTTGACAACTTGCGCAGGACGTTCAACGACCTCTCCTGCGGAAATATGACCAATCGTTTTCTCATCGAGTTGCTGAATTCTGTTTGGTTCGCTCATTTGATTATCCCTCCAACTTCGTTTGAAGATCTTCTAACAACTTGTAAGCATCTCGTGGAGATAAATCATCAAGATTGACGTCGATTAATTTGTCGAGCACAGATTGTTCTAATTCTGAAAGGCCACTGGGTATAGATTCTGTTGTCTGCATTGCAGCCGCTGCGAAATATCCCATCAAAGAGGACTGGCCTGCTTCCCGTGTTTTGGGCGCCCCATCTCTACCAGCCTTTGCTCCTTGGGCTTGCTGTTCAAGGAAAGCAAGAAGATCAGAGGCACGTTCAACCACAGGGCGTGGCAAACCTGCAAGGGCTGCCACTTGAATCCCATAGGATTCATCGCATGGGCCGTCGGCAACTGTATGGAGGAAATGGAGAGTTCCATCTTTTTGTGCCACCTGAACATGAACATTCGCTAAGCCATTGATTTCTGAT
>CALBJF010000307.1 GCA_937892665.1 uncultured euryarchaeote
GTCACCGAAACAAACGAGAAAAACTCTTGTTAAATCGCTCGAGGCTGTCGCAACACTTCCTTGGCAGTCTGCATGTGATTCGTGGGGTATTCCGGACAGAACATATTCCACACAGGGAACCTCGCTAGCAATTTGGAAACTCGACCAACGTCTTTCTAAGGATCCTGAAAGTTGGCCTTTACTCATTGGTCTACACACCCCAGACGAGACATGGGAAGTATCAGCATTCAGATTTGACGCACCTCAAGGAAGTCCATGGAATGTAGAAAATGTGGAGCCGAGGTTACTTTCTCAAGGTGAAGAAATTTTCATTGATACTGTTGCCAAGGGAACGATGATTTTCTTGACTGTTGAACTCGCAGGGGATGGAACTCAGGTTGACATCGAATTAAATGGGCATGTGGACGGGAACCCAAGAGGGATGAGAATTCCAACAACTCTTTCTCGCTCTTCAGAAGAAGAATGATCATCCATTGACCCTACGGTCAGCAGCATCATCAAGAATAGTTTGTAACTGATCATCTGGGTTAAGTCCCTCTTTCATGGCTTTCAATTGTTTCTTATCTGCTTTAGAGATGGATTTCGGCATATGTAATTTGAGAAGGACGATGACATCTCCTCTTCCATTTCGCCTTAGTCGTGGCAGTCCGCGCTTCTTGATTTCTAGTGTGTGGCCCGCTGAGGACTTAGCGGGAATGACAATATCCATGCTTTTACCGTCAATATGGTCGAGTGTGATTGTAGTGCCCAGCACAAGATCTGGATACCCAAGAGGAAGGGACATTATCAAATCCGAACCATTTCGTTCAAACCATGGATGCGTAAGCACTTCGATTTCAACGAGAAGATCTCCGCTCTTTCCTTGACTGCGTTCAGCAGGCTGACCTTGACCGCGTAATCGAAGACGGGTACCGTCTTCTGCACCAGGAGGTATTGAAAACCGAATTGTCTTTGATTCGATTTTATGGCCGAGTCCAGAACAATCTGCGCATTTTGAATCGATTGTTGAACCGACACCAGCACATTCGCGACAATCTTGAACAACCTCGTTGACAAATGGACCAATCTGTTGCCGGACGCGTACTCTTCCTTGACCTTGGCATGTAGTACACGTTGTAGTACTGCCACCCTTAGCACCAGTACCGCTACATACAATACATTCACTTGGCAAATCGAGTTCTATTGATTCATCGCTGCCGGAAATAACTGTTGCCAAATCAATGCTATGTCGGACGAGGATATCCGAACCTCTTCGCTCCCTGCGTCGGCCGCCTCCTCCGCCGCCTCCGCCTCCGAAGAATCCAGAAAAGAAATCTCCTCCAAGAAGGTCTTCGAGATTGATATTAAATCCACCACCAGAAAATCCACCAAAGGGATTCCCTCCAGGTGAATCATGACCAAATCGATCGTAATGAGCTCGCTTTTCGGAATCAGAGAGCACTGCATAAGCTTCTTGTATTTCCTTGAATTTATTCTCAGCATCCTCTTCTTCGCTTCGATCAGGGTGATATTTCCTTGCGAGACGTCGGAATGCATTCTTGAGGTCTTTCTCAGTTGCAGTACGTTCAACGTCAAGCACTTCGTAGTAGTCTCGCTTGTCGCTCAAAGTGCCACCGTTTCATTGGGCTGCGACCACCCACTAAAACCTCACGATGTGTTTAGGATGGAAGAGTGGTTCCGCAGGATTGACAATAACGCTCGCCTGGAGGGTTGTTGAATCCACATTCAGGACATCCCGATGTTGTGCCTGATGATTGCATTTGTAGGGGCGGAGCCTGACTTTCAACTGTTCCGAGCATTGCCATTGATTCAATCGATTGACTTGCTGTAGTTGAGACATCAGGGATTTGCTTCACGTTTTGCTCAGTTGAACTGATGATTCCACCGTCGTCGCTCATAGAAGTCATTGTATCCAATTCATTGGATTTCGCATCAGAAGTCACCTTAACTTTCTGAATTGGAGCCACAGGACGCTGGGCCACGACCGGAGATTGTTGGGAATTGGAATTGAGGCGTTGCATCCTCTTTTTTTCACGCTCTGTTTCAACGTCTTTACCGAATAGGCCGTAGATGCTATCAATGACTCCATCCATCCAACTTTTCTTACGGATTGAACCAACTGTTGAATCAATTTCTTCACCATCGAAGTCCGATTTACCAGACAAACGATTTGAGGCTTTTTGAACAAAACCTTGCTCACCAAGGAGACGAACTTCGGAATCTTCATCCGCTTCCACTTGCAATTCTGGAGCCTCTCTGTCAAACGTTCCGATTGGTGAATTGAGTTTATCGTTGTCAAGGGCTACGTCTGAACTGAGTTCAACATCTTTTTCCCAGACTCCTTTGGATTCAGCCTCGTAAACATTCTTCATCTTCTTCATGACTTCAAAACG
>CALBJF010000308.1 GCA_937892665.1 uncultured euryarchaeote
CAGGCATCTCAGGTGGAGCCGGTGGTGCTTCTGGCATTGAAGGCATAGCAGGCATACCAGGTGGTGCTGGCGGTGCTTCAGGCATTGAAGGCATAGCAGGCATACCCGGAGGTGCTGGCGGAGCTTCTGGCATTGGAGGCATAGCAGGCATAGCAGGCATACCCGGTGGTGCTGGCGGAGCTTCCGGCATTGGAGGCATAGCAGGCATAGCAGGCATACCCGGTGGTGCTGGCGGAGCTTCTGCCATAGGCGGCATAGGTGGCATTGCAGGCATACCCGGTGGCGCAGGGGGCGCTTCAGGCATAGGTGGCATAGGCGGTAGGCCTAGTGGTGCTTCAGGTTGATTTGTTTCTTCGTCAGACATTTTATCTCCTCCGTGCAGGAATCTGCATCCTTGCCATTGTTGTCTAGCACATAACCGTTCTGCTGGTTAGTTCTGGAAATTAGGGCCTATTTTGCGCTTAGTTCATGTACGTTGGGCAGGAGCCACAGACATGGTCGGACTCGATAGTGGAACACCCCCAGTACTGTTTGTTGTTGGAACTGCAGGTGCAGGTAAGTCATCTTTGGTAACTTCTTTTCAACGTTGGTCTCGGTTTTTAGAAACCGACGTCATCGCAGTCAATCTAGATCCAGGGGCAGAACGTGTCCACTATGATGCTGAATTCGACGTCAGAGATTTGATTTCCTTAACTGAGGTTATGACAGAATACGATCTCGGTCCGAACGGTGCTCAAATTCTTGCAGCGGATTTACTCGCTTCCCAAGCAGGTGATGTTGCTGAGCAGCTTCATTCATTGACAGGAGAGATGATGATTGTCGATACTCCTGGCCAAGTGGAATTATTTGCTTTCAGAGAAGCCAGTAATCACTTGATTGAAGTCATCGGTAGAGAACAGTCAGCGATTATTTACTTGTTCGACCCAATGCTATCTCGTTCACCTTCAGGATTTGTTTCACAAATGCTTTTGTCCTCAATTGTAGAATTCCGTTTGGGACTACCAACCAAGAATTTCCTCTCCAAGAGTGACCTACTTGATCCTGATGAACTTGAGAAAATTCTGGAATGGTCTGAGCGACTTGAGATTCTTGAATTGGCTTTGTATGACGAAGCAGGTGGTCAGCGAACAGAGTTTGCAATTAACCAACTTCGATTGATGCAACAATTCGCACAAAGTCCAGGTCTAACACCTCTATCAAGCGAACTTGAAGAAGGTCTTGCAGATATTCTTACCTTCGCACAAGCCTTGTTTGGTGGTATGAGTGACGCCCGTGACGGCTTTGCTAGCGACATCGAACACGAGAAGGATCAGGACGATTTCGTTTGAAAAACATTGTAACCTTCTTCACCGAGCGTAACGCATGGTAGAGCACCTTCTTGCAATCGATGACGTAAAAGATGACCTTGAGCAAATTCTCAAATGGGCAATTGAATTCAAACGTTTGTGGAAGCAGGGAGACGAAGTTGCTATGAACTTCTTGCCTCTTGATACCATGACCATTGGTTCGATTTACGAGAAGCCATCTACAAGAACTCGAGTTTCCTTCGAAGTCGGTATTGATCGATTAGGTGGAAATGCACTAACTCTTCTCAAGAATGATATTCAACTCGGGAAGTCCGAAACTATTGGGGATACTTCTCAAGTTCTTTCTCGTTTCTTAGGCGGTATGACCTACAGATGTTATGGTCACGAAGACGTAACTGAACTCGCAAAGCATGCGACTGTACCTGTCCTAAATGCCCTTTCATACAAACACCATCCTTGTCAAGCAGCTGCAGACTTGATGACCATCATGGAACATTTCGATAACCGTGAGAACCTTGTTGTAACATGGGTTGGAGATGGAAATAACGTACTTCACGATTTGATGCTTGCTTGCACAATGCTCGGCATTGATTTCAGATATGCTGTTCCTGAGGGATATGAGCCGGACGAAGATGTTGTTGAACGTTCAACAGCATATGCTGCAGAACACAAGTCCGAATTAATGCGAACTGTTGATCCAAAGAAAGCTACTGACGGTGCACACGTTGTGTATACTGATGTATTCATCTCAATGGGTGAAGAGCACATGGAGGATAAGATGAAATCGTTCGAAGGCTATCAAGTCAATGAAGAAATGGTCTCCAACATGGACGATGGATGGAGATTCATGCATTGTTTGCCAGCACATCGTGGCGATGAAGTAACTGATTGGGTTATGGATCACGAACAATCAATTGTCTTTGACCAGGCTGAGAACAGGATGTGGGCTCAAATGTCCCTTTTGTGCTACTTTATCTCACCAGATGCTTGGAGCGCAATGGGCGAATTCATGGGACTTGTCTAAACAACAAGTGTCAGAATAAATCCGAGCAAACCAAGGAGCATTGCAATGCGTAATCGTGTTGCAGCAACGTAGTCATCACCTTTCCACATTGGTCCGTTGAGAGTAATCAGAACTAACATTGCTGGGGCTTGGAACAATAACTGTCCGAATTCAAAGGGTCCTTGCCAGTATGGAATGTACAACATCACAATACCAAACAGTGTCAGTACATAGGCCACCATTCGACTGTTGTCTAGTCCTATCTTCATAGGCAAGGTAACACGAGTTTCAGAATCAGCATCCAGATCTTG
>CALBJF010000309.1 GCA_937892665.1 uncultured euryarchaeote
GCGGGAACAGAAAATGCACGAATAGCTAAATCCCAATCATCGAGAAATCCAGTTAAAACAGCACACAAAACAAGTGGAATTGTTAATGCAATCAATGTCCAACCAAGGATGAGAGCAAGTACGTCAAAACGCATGATTACACCTTAAATCTCTTTTCAAGATCTGCGACTCTATCCGGTCTGCAAAATAAGATGAGTCGATCGCCTTCCACAATGGATTTGTCTCGGGACGGGCGTAATGTTTCCCATCCACCGGTTGTATTTCTACGTTGAATGAATGCAATTCGTGCCCAATCTGGTATTCCAGCATCGCCCACTCGCTTACCGACAAATTTGGTTGCGCTAGACACAGGAAGACTAATTCCAACAATATCTGGAATATTTGAAAGAATGGCATATGCTCCGGAAGCCCTCGTATGTATGTGAGCCAATATGTTGTCCACTGCTACGCGTTTAATGTCAACAGCGAATGTAATACCCATCCGTTGTGTAACTTTGACTAAATCTGAGTCTTTGAGAATTAATCCTGTTCGAGTCACTCCCATATCATTCGCTAAAAGAGCTGCTGCGATGGAAATGTGATCGTCATCCAGTGCAGCGATTGCAATGTGATGTTCGTTTATTCCTATTTCAGTAAGAATATCACGGTCGAGGAAATCACCGTGTATAACTTCGAGATTGCCATGAGACCCAACATCTGATCCAGATAAATTGTTTGCAATGTTTAAATCACGTTCGATTACAGTTACAAACGCTCCACTGCGCAACCAGTCTTCGGCAATTCGTTTTCCAATTTCAGTAGCTCCGATTATCGCAACCTTCGGTTTGGTTGGGAAATCAATGGACTCGTGTCCAAAGGATGTGAGAATCCGGCTAAAGGATGCCAGGCCTGTTGTGGCTACTGCGATTATATCCTTCGGCATTAAAGAAAAATCCTTCGTAGGGACTGTACTAATTTCCCCATCGCGTTTCACACCAACAATAAGTGGTAATCCGCCCTCAACACCTAAACTTGCCTCAGCCAGTGTTTGATGAATGACAGTGGAGGCATTTTGCGTTACATTCAATTCGATAATGTATGCTTCATGCCCAAACGGTATCACTTCTTCAATTGCAGAGGAGCGAAGTCCAGTTGCTAAGCGTCGTATTGCCCCGTCTACTGGATCAATTGCATAATCAACAGATGCCCAACGCTTTAGGTGGCCTTCAGAATGTTCAGAAACATAATGTGGATTTCTAAATCTGCCAATCGACAGAAGGGTCTTTTGAATTGAAGAACCGTTTTGTCTCCTATGTTCGTCTTCAGCAAGGGCGCATGCTATCAGATTACGATCATCCGAATCAGTGACAGCAACAAACACAGTTGCATCACCGATACCCGCCTCCATGAGCGACTCTCGGGAGGTGATGTCTCCATGAATAACCAAAGCGTCAAGGGATTGAGCATTCTTAACAGCTCTGGAATCATTGTCGATAAGAACGACATCCATTGTTTCTGCACGCATTGCACGAGCCAATTCAGCCCCTACTCTCCCAGCACCACCAATAATTACTCGCATTTACTCATCACCTCACTGATAGACAGGGAATTTCCCACCGCCATAATTGATTGCACCAACCGTATCGAAAGTTCGAACCCGGTCAATACGTTCTCCACCGGTATCGTACACATGTGAAACTGGTCGATAAAAGGCGTTGATATAGGTGCCAGTAGGATCTGGTTTCTCAATCCAATCGATGAGTGCAGATGCTGTATGAAGAAGCCATTTGTTGTTTGTCACATCAACTGATGCTTCAACAAAACAGGTGTTCAATTCTATATTCCTTTCATTGCACCATTCATCTGACATTGGAAGTTGGATATATCCCCAAGCATGTGCTTCCCATTGCGTAAAAGATTGGCTTGACAAGACCCCGAAAACATACCATCCAGGAACGCCTCTCACTCTGAGCATGCTCAGGAATGCATTGGTTTGTTCGTCACAGTCTCCTGTTCCTGCGCCTAAACAACTTGGGCCGCTTCGAGACGGTTCGGGAGCATCGTTATCATATTCGATTTTGTCTCGAATATAGTCAAAGACTCCACGTACGAAGTCGTATACATTGTCATTACCTTCTGGTAGATTACTCTCTACACTTGCCACAGCAGCGATAACATTGGCAGCTGCACCGTCAATGGCATAATCATATTGATCAATACGGTTTTTATTGTACCATTTTGCAGCAGTAAAGGTATTTTCTCGAACTCCATCTCCTCTATTGGCAAAGTCAGCAAATGTGCCACTGCTTTCTGAAGTAATGCCAGTAGTGAAACCTGGAACAGTAGGGAGGATGTTGCCTGAATCCCCATCCCAAGTGTATGATTTGGTTTGGATTGTTGTTTGATATTCAAAAACCATCGATTCACCAGGTCCTAAATTAACATTAACTTTGACACAAGGGCCTCCTATGCAAAAATTATTACCTGTTCCAGATGTACCAGGCCACCAGACCTCATGTCCATTAGAAGTGGTAATTTTGTCAGCAATCATACGAGGAGGAATGCCTTCGAGTGGTATATTGATTGTCTGTCCGTCGATAATCAATTTGATATCTGTTACATCTTGAATTAATTGATTTGGC
>CALBJF010000310.1 GCA_937892665.1 uncultured euryarchaeote
TTCATCAACCATCGCTTTCACGGTATTAGAGGTAAGCGCTACGCAAATTGTAGGTTCAGGCATATTGCACTCGACTGGGGACCTGTTCTTAACGCTCACTGCTGTCGGGGTTCTTTAGAAAGGAGTAAATACTGTCAAAATGGATGTTATTTTTGTCCATTAAAAACATCACAGAGGAGGCTCTTGTAGGGGTATGTTTACATACCCCCGTCGACCATCTTTAACAGTTAGAAGAATGGCAAATCTGCCGCTGGCTTAAACGCCGGACAGAACCGTAATTCTTGGCAACAAAAAGAGATGGAAATTATGTCAGAAAGTTACGATGCAGGTAGCATCCAAGTACTCGAAGGATTGGAAGCCGTCCGCAAAAGACCGGGCATGTATCTCGGAGACCCACATGACGGTTCTGCACTCCATCACTGCATTTGGGAAGTTGTTGACAACTCGGTCGACGAGCATCTTGCAGGCCACACCAAGTCAATCGACATCACGCTCAATCCTGATAATTCTCTTTCTGTTCGTGATTATGGCCGAGGAATTCCTGTTGGAATCCACGAAGAGTTCGGTATCTCTGCTGCAGAAGTGATCATGACAAAATTACACGCCGGTGGGAAATTCGATAATAATTCATACAAAGTTTCAGGAGGTCTTCACGGCGTTGGAGTTTCGGCCGTGAATGCGGTATCTGAATGGATGGAGATGACCATCCATAGAGCTGGAGTCATTTATTTCCAACGATATGAGGCAGGTGTACCAGTTGCGCCCCTCAAGGAAATCGGAACTTGTAATGACACTGGTACAACCATTGCATTCAAACCTGATTTGACGATTTTTACAGAGGTTCTCGAATTCGATATTGAGGAAGTCAACACACGAGTTAGCGAAACTGCATTCTTGAATGCAGGTTTGAAGATATCAATCGCTGACGAACGTGGTCCAGATCCGCATGTGGTCGAACACCTCTATGAAGGCGGCCTAGCAGAGTACGTGGGGCAACTGAATGAACGGAGAGAAGCCCTCCATGCCGAGGTTATCACAATCAAAGGAGAAAAAGAAATCGAAAAAGGGACTGTAGAGGTCGAACTCGCTCTCCAGTGGTCTGATGCTTTCAGTGAATCGATTCGATGTTACACGAATATCATCCGCAACAAGGATGGGGGTACGCACATGTCTGGTCTACGTACCGCTTTGACAAGTTCTGTAAATTCCTATGCAAAGAAAAAGGGTCTCCTCAAAGGAGATGGGCTTTCTGGCGACGATGTTCGCGAAGGCCTTGCAGCAGTTGTCAGCGTAAAGCACCCTGATCCATCATTCTCTTCTCAAACCAAAGACAAGTTGGTAAGCAGCGAAGTGACTGGAATTGTGCAAACAATTGTCTACGATAAACTAGGTGAGTTTTTCGAGGAGAATCCTTCTGTTGCAAAACAAATCGTCGAGAAAGCACTCCTCGCTTCAAAGGCGAGAGAAGCAGCCAGAAAAGCTCGCGATTTAACTCGCCGTAAAGGCGTCCTTGAGGGAGGTGGCCTGCCTGGTAAACTTGCGGACTGCCAATCAAGAGACCCGAGTGAATGCGAAGTCTACTTGGTGGAAGGTGATTCTGCAGGTGGTTCGGCTAAGACTGGCCGAGATCGTCGTATTCAGGCAATCCTTCCATTACGTGGTAAGATTCTCAATGTTGAACGTCAAAAGCACAATGCTGCAAAAGTATTCCAAAATCAAGAAATTCAGACCATGATTCGTGCTCTTGGAGCAGGTGTCGGAAATAATCCTGAAGATGAAGGCGGTTTTAATACAGAGAAACTTCGTTACGGTAAAATCATTATCATGACTGACGCAGATATTGATGGCGCACACATTCGTACATTGATGCTTACTTTCCTGTGGCGATTTATGAGGCCTGCGATTACAAAAGGCCATGTTTACATTGCCCAGCCCCCATTATTCCAACTCTCGAAGGGCAGAGTTAGCAAATATGCTTTCACGGATGAAGAGCGAGATGTAATTATGAAGGAATTGAGAGGAGACAATCCGAATGCTAAGATTGGCATTCAACGGTACAAAGGACTGGGTGAGATGAATCCGGAACAACTGTGGGACACCACGATGAATCCAGACACTCGAACAATGCTCAAGGTCACTGTTAAGGATGCTGAGGAATCAGATCGCATGTTTGAAATTCTGATGGGAGAAGATGTCCCTGACCGAAGGGCGTTTATTGAACGCCACGCAAAGGAGGTGACGAACCTTGACATCTGAAGATGAAGATATTGAACAAGAAAGCGGCGATTCTGTCGAAACTGGTACCGTACTGAATCGGTCTCTGAATGAAGAAATGAAAACCTCGTACATTAATTATGCAATGTCAGTTATCATAGGTAGAGCACTCCCTGATGCTCGTGACGGATTGAAGCCTGTACATCGAAGAGTATTGTACGGTATGCACGAAGGCGGTCACACCTCTGAAAAGAAATTCAGTAAATCAGCACGTTCCGTGGGTGAGGTCATGGGTAAGTACCACCCTCACGGAGACCAGTCGATCTACGATACAATGGTCCGAATGGCTCAAGAGTTTTCACTAAGATATCCTCTTGTGGATGGGCAAGGTAACTTTGGATCTATTGATGGAGACCCTCCTGCAGCAATGCGATATACAGAGAGTCGTCTCGATAAGATTTCAAAACACATGCTTGAAGACATCGAGAAAAAAACTGTTGACTTCCAACCAAACTTCGATGATTCCGAGATGGAGCCATCTGTTCTTCCAGCTCGTTTGCCAAATCTACTTCTCAACGGTAGCGACGGTATTGCTGTTGGTATGGCCACGCGCATTCCGCCTCATAATCTCACAGAAGTTGCAGGTGCAATTCGCTTGCATGTTGACCATATTCTTGAAGATGGGCTTGAAAATTCAGGGATGCCTAATATCTCTATAGAAGAGTATATGGAGCACGTAAAAGGTCCTGATTTCCCTACTGGGGCAACCATTCACGGCATTGATGGTATTCTCGACATGTACTCCACCGGCAAAGGTAAATTTCATGTCCGTTCGAAGTGTGATGTTTATGACGATTCAAATGGAAAGAAAATTGTGATTCATGAAATTCCTTATCAGGTCAAAAAAGCAGATATGCTTATTCATATCGCTGAATTAGTGACCAAAGGAAGTATTGCCGGAATTCGCGACATCCGCGATGAATCATCTAAGGAAGGAATTCGA